>CAVIFD010000280.1:0-3086 GCA_963641545.1 bacterium
AGATTGTGCCTGCCGCGCGCGTCGGCAGCGTGGAGGAATACTACTTCTCACGGAAGCTGAAGGAAGTGGCAGCGATGAATGCCGCAGGCAAAAACGTTATCAACCTCGGCGTGGGCAGTCCCGATCTGCCTCCCTCGCAGGAAACGATAGAGACGCTGTGCAGCCATGCACGGCGGGCGGACGAGCACGGCTACCAGCCGTATGTGGGTATTCCCGAGCTGCGGCAGGGGTTTGCGGACTGGTATAAGACGTGGTTCGGCGTCGGCTTAGATCCCAAGACGGAGATACAGCCTCTCATCGGCTCGAAGGAAGGCATACTGCATATCTCGCTGGCTTTCCTCAACAAGGGCGACGGCGTGTTGGTGCCCAACCCGGGATACCCGACGTACAGCTCGGTGAGCAAGCTGGTCGAGGCGCGTCTTGTGCCCTACGAGCTGAAGGAAGAATCAGGGTGGCAGCCCGACTTCGACGCATTGGAGAAGACAGACCTCTCGGGCGTGAAGCTGATGTGGGTAAACTATCCCAATATGCCGACGGGGGCAAACGCAAGCATGGAGCTGCTGGAGAAGATTGTCGACTTCGGGCGGAGGCACGGCATTGTCGTCTGCAACGACAACCCCTACAGCTTCATCCTCAACAACCATCCGCTGAGCATCCTCAGCGTGCCCGGGGCAAAAGACATTTGCATAGAGATGAACTCGATGAGCAAGGCACACAATATGCCGGGGTGGCGTATGGCAATGCTGGCATCGAACGCACGGTTTGTGGCGTGGATACTGAAGGTGAAGAGCAATATAGACTCGGGGCAGTTCAAGCCCATGCAGCATGCTGCGGTGGAAGCCCTGCACGCCCCGAAGGAGTGGTACGAGGGTATGAACGCCATCTACCGCAGCCGTCGCGACATGGCGGGGCAGATCATGCACACCTTGGGGTGCAGCTTCGACGAGCGTCAGGTGGGGATGTTCCTCTGGGGAAAGATACCCGCCGAGGCGGAGAGCAGCGAAGCCGTTACGGAGAGGGTGCTCCACGAAGCCAACGTCTTCATCACCCCAGGGTTCATCTTCGGCAGCTGCGGCGAGCGTTACATACGCATCTCGCTTTGCTGCAAGAACGACACACTGCGCGAGGCTCTCGAGAGAATCAAAGGATTGGAAACGAACAAATAAAAAAAGCATATCATCATGGAAATGAAATTGGAATCGATCGTATTACCCGGCGTGGATGCCCGACGTCCCATCCTCATTGCGGGACCGTGCAGCGCCGAGACGGAAGAACAGGTTATGGATGCTGCCGTGCAGCTTGCCTCGAAAGGCGTGAAGATATTCCGCGCAGGGATATGGAAGCCGCGCACCAAGCCGGGAGGCTTCGAAGGCATAGGTGCCAAGGGCTTGCAGTGGCTCAAACGTGTGAAGAAGGAGACGGGGATGTATGTCACCACCGAGGTGGCAACCAAAGACCATGTGTTCGAGGCTCTGAAAGCCGGTGTCGACATACTGTGGATCGGCGCGCGCACCAGCGTAAACCCGTTTGCCGTACAGGAGATTGCCGACGCGCTGAAAGGTGTGGACATCCCTGTCCTGGTGAAGAACCCCGTCAACCCCGACTTAGAGCTGTGGATAGGAGCCTTCGAACGTCTCTACGGAGCAGGGCTGCACCGCCTTGGAGCCATACACCGCGGCTTCAGTGCCTACGACAAGAAGATATACCGCAACCTCCCGCTGTGGCATATCCCCATCGAGCTGCGCCGACGCATGCCGGAGCTGCCCATCTTCTGCGACCCGAGCCATATCGGCGGCAAGCGCGAGCTTATTGCCCCGCTCTCGCAGCAGGCAATGGACCTGAGCTTCGACGGGCTGATGATTGAGACACACCCCAACCCCGACAGCGCATGGAGCGATGCCTCGCAACAGATAACACCCGACGTGCTGGACTATGTCATCAACCTCCTTGTCATCCGCAACGAGACGCAGACGACGGAGAACCTTGCCGAGCTGCGCCGACAGATCGACGGCATCGACGAGCAGCTGCTCGAGCTTCTCACCAAGCGTATGCGTATCTCACGCGAGATCGGCGTGTACAAGAAAGAACACAACATGCCCATCCTGCAATCACCGCGCTACAGCGAGATACTGGAGAAGCGTTCGGACATGGGCGAGACGATGGGGCTGAGCACAGAGTTTGTCCGCGAGATACTGAAAGAGATACACGAGGAGTCTGTCCGCCAGCAGATGATTGTCATGAACGAAAAACAATAAGCAAACACGATGAAGATACTGATATTGGGAGCAGGGAAGATGGGCTCGTTCTTCGCCGACCTGCTTAGTTTCGACCACGAGGTGGCAGTGCTGGAGAACGACCCCAAGAGGATGCGTTTCATATATAACGCCGTCCGCATGCAAAGCCCCGAAGAGGTGGCAGCGTTTGCCCCCGAGCTGGTGATAAACTGCGTCACGCTCAACCATACCATCGACGCGTTCAAGAGCGTCACGCCCTATCTCCAGCCGTATTGCATCATCTCTGACATTGCCTCCGTGAAGACACACCTGAAGGAGTTCTACGAGGGCTGCGGCTTCCCCTACGTCTCCACGCACCCGATGTTCGGACCTACGTTTGCCAACTTCGGCAACCTCGAGAAGGAAAACTCCATCATCATCTCCGAGGGCGACCACCTGGGGAAGATATTCTTCAAGGACATATATTCGAGTCTGCACCTCAACATCCGCGAATACACGTTCGAGGAGCACGACGAGGTGGTTGCCTACTCGCTGGGCATACCGTTCGCCTCCACCATGGTGTTCGCCTCCATCATGAAGCACCAGGATGCCCCGGGCACAACCTTCAAGCGTCACATGAAGATCGCCCGCGGACTTCTCTCCGAAGACGATTACCTGCTGACGGAGATACTCTTCAACCCGCGTACACCAAAGCAGATTGAGCGCATACAAGAAGAGCTGAACGTCCTCCAGGCAATCATCAAAGACAAGGATTCGGCAGCCATGAAGGCGTATCTAAGCAAGATTCGCAAAAACATAGAGTAGAACATATCCTTGCCTTTCAGAGTGCCGTGTTATGGGGATTCCGTCGGA
>CAVIFD010000281.1:0-3086 GCA_963641545.1 bacterium
CCCTCCGCCAACGCCATCTTTCCCAAAAGTGGTACTGTCGTCGATTTTTACCTCCGCCGGCAAAAAGCAAACGAAGAGGGGCGTGGGGTTATTTTCTTCCGAAGTCGGCAGGGATCTCGCCCCAGACGGATGTCTCCCACTTGATGACGGGGATGGTGTAGGTGTGTGTGCGCAGCCAGTTTTCGGCGCGAGCAATCATGCTGAAGACAGGCTCGTTTTCCGCGCAGCGTTCGAGGCGGGTCTTGCATGTCTTTTGTTTCACCCATCCGATGGCATTACGGCTGTCGGAATAGATGGGGAGGTTGGTGCCTTTCTGAAGTTGCAGAGCCAGGCCGTGCACGATGGCAAGGAACTCGCCGATGTTGTTTGTGCCTTTCTTCAGCGGACCGACATGGAAGATCTCCTGTCCGGTGGCAGTGTAGACGCCCCTGTATTCCATGTCGCCAGGGTTACCGCTGCAGGCAGCGTCGACGGCAATGCTGTTGCTTATCGGCATGGCGGACGGCGTGTGGAGCATCTTGCCTACGGCTTTAGGCGAGGAGGCTTTTTTCAGATAGTCGACATATCCCTTTTCGAAGGCTTCGGCGGCAGCTTCTCGGGTGTCGAAGGCTTTGTATCGCGCCATGGAATGACCTTTCACCTGCTTTGAACATTCCTGCCAGCTGTCGTATATGCCGGGGGTCAGCCCCTCCCACACCACGTAGTATCTCTTCTTTGTTGCCATCCTTTGTCGCCTGCTGCTCTGTTTCGGGCGGCAAAGGTAAAGGGAAAAAGCATACATTTGCGCCGACTAATCTGCAAGCTGTATGAAGCGTATTTTTCTGGTAGGATATATGGGTGCGGGGAAGACCACCGTCGGCAGGGATTTGGCGAAGCTGATGGGTCTTTCGTTCATCGACCTTGACAGCTACATCGAGGGTCGTTATTGCAAATCGGTAAGCCGGATATTTTCCGAGAAGGGTGAAGAGGGGTTCCGCGACATAGAGCGGCGGATGCTGCATGAGGTGGCAATGTTTGAAGATGTGCTTGTTGCCACCGGCGGAGGTGCGCCCTGCTTTTTCGACAATATGGCGTTTATGAACGGCGAGGGTACGACGGTGTATCTGCGTGTGTCGGTGAAGGAGCTGGCAGGTCGCCTTGACGTATGCCGCGCGACGCGCCCTGTGCTCGGGGGTCGCAAAGGTGCCGAGCTGGAGGCTTTTGTTGCAGAGAGCCTGAAGAAGAGAGAGCCATATTATGCGCAGGCTTCGATAGTGTTTGATGCCGAAAAGATGCTGACTGCGGCGGACGTGCGTGGGATTTCGGAGGCATTGAAGGGAATGATGGAGTAATGCGTTTTTACGTACATTTGCGGGCGTTTTTTGGACGATAAGCTAATTCAAATAATCATGACAGAACAGACAAAAGTAACAACTCTGGAAAGGGTTGTCATCCGTTTCTCGGGCGATTCGGGCGACGGAATGCAGCTGACAGGGACGATCTTTTCCAATCTGTCGGCAATCTTCGGAAACGAGATATCCACGTTTCCCGATTATCCGGCAGAAGTGCGTGCCCCGCAAGGGACGTTGAGCGGTGTGTCGGGGTTTCAGGTGCACCTCGGTTCGCGTAAGATCTTTACCCCGGGCGACAAGGCGGATGTGCTGGTGGCAATGAACCCTGCCGCCCTGAAGGTGAACGTGAAGAACATCAAGCAGAATGCGATAGTGATTATCGACACGGACTCTTTCGAAAAGAGCGACCTGGAAAAGGCATTGTTTACAACAGACGATCCGTTCGCGGAGCTGGGCTTGGGAGGTGTGCAGGTTGTTGCCGCTCCTATCTCCACCATGGTGAAAGAAGGGCTGGCAGAGTTCGGGCTTGACAATAAGTCGGCTCTCCGCTCGAAGAATATGTTTGCCTTGGGGCTTGTCTGCTGGCTGTTCGACCGCCCGTTGGAAGAAGCCATGCACATGCTTCGGAACAAGTTTGCCAAGAAACCGGTGATAGCGCAGGCAAACATCAAGGCGCTCACCGACGGATATAACTACGGACATAACATACATGCCTCGGTGTCGACCTATCGCATCGAGAGCAAGAAGGCAGAGCCCGGGTTTTATACGGATGTGAACGGAAACAAGGCAACTGCCTACGGACTTATTGCCGCTGCCGAGAAGGCGGGTCTGAGGCTTTTCCTTGGCAGTTATCCCATCACCCCTGCCACGGACATACTGCACGAGCTGGCAAAGAGGAAAGACCTGGGCGTTATCACCGTGCAGGCGGAAGACGAGATAGCAGGTATATGTACGGCTATCGGCAGCAGCTTTGCCGGATGCCTGGCAGCCACGTCCACTTCCGGTCCGGGGTTGGCACTGAAGAGCGAGGCGATAGGTTTGGCTGTCATTGCCGAACTGCCACTGGTGGTGATTGATGTGCAGCGTGGCGGTCCGTCGACAGGTATGCCTACCAAGAGCGAGCAGACCGACCTTACGCAGGCACTCTACGGACGTAACGGCGAGAGTCCGCTTGTTGTCGTTGCCGCCTCCACCCCGACAGACTGCTTCGACGCAGCCTACTGGGCAGGCAAGCTGGCAGTGGAACACATGACGCCGGTTATCCTTATGACGGATGCATTCATTGCCAACGGCTCTTCCGCATGGAAGCTGCCCGATACGGACAATTATCCGGAGATACATCCCAACTACGTATCCAACTATAAAGGCGACAAACCTTGGAAGGCATACCGTCGCGACAAGGACAGCTTCGTCCGCTATTGGGCAATCCCCGGGACGGAAGGGTTCATGCACCGCTTGGGCGGCTTGGAGAAAGACTACGAGACGAGTGCCATCTCCACCGACCCCGTCAACCATCAGAAGATGGTGACCACCCGTCAGGCGAAGATCGACAAGATTGCCGACTATATCCCCGAGCAGGAAGTGGTGGGCGACAAGGATGCCGACCTGCTCATCGTTGGCTGGGGCGGGACATACGGACATCTGTATGAAGCAATGGAGACAATGCAGGAACAGGGCAAGAAGGTGGCTTTGGCTCATTTCAAGTTTATCAGCCCGCTTCCCAAGAACACGGCAGAGATACTCTCGCGCTATAAG
>CAVIFD010000282.1:0-3083 GCA_963641545.1 bacterium
ACCGCTCGGCAGATGGCAACATTGAGCTGAACGTGAAACTGGAGAACGATACCGTTTGGCTCACGCAAAGCCAAATGGCAGAGTTGTTCGGCGTTGACAGAACGTCCATTGTTCGCCACATTAAGAGCATTTACGCCACCCAAGGTAACACTTGAATAAACGGACACTTCATGAGAAAAGAATCGAGAGCTATGGACAGCCGATGGGCATTGGAATTGATGCACAAGGCTCCTTACGTTACGGTAAGTTTCGTGGATGCTGACGGACTGGCGTACGGTCTGCCCCTGTCACTTGCTTCGGGCGACGACGCGAACTGGTATTTCCACTGCGCCTTGGAGGGCAAGAAGCTGGATGCCATCAAAGTTCATCCCGAGGTCTGCCTTTCTGCCGTGACCCGCTGTGCACCTACAGTTGACCCCAAGGACGACAGTTTCACGCTGCAATACAAGTCTGCCATCGCATTCGGCAAGGCAGAGATTGTAACCGAAGAAGAAGAGAAAATCCATGCCCTCAGGTTGATTTGCGAACGCTTTCTGCCCCAACACATGGAAGCCTTCGGCCGGAGCATAAACCGTTCGTTAGCCCGAACCGCAGTGGTACGGATAACGCTTTCAGAGCCTCCGACAGGCAAGCGCAAGCAATATGACAAAGACGGCAAGGAATTGAAATACGGACGGATGGAGTAAGCGTGTAGTTTTTCTGATATGTACTGCGTTTTTATAGCGGATACTGAACAGTACAAAATGGATACGACAAGACAAAGTTTTGAAAAGGTGGTGCGTGAGCACAAAGACACCATCTATACCGTATGTTATATGTTCTCACGGGATGAGGACGAAGTGGCTGACCTCTTCCAGGAAGCATTGATCAACCTGTGGCAAGGATTGCCGAAATACAAAGCCGACAACAACCTGAAGGGATGGATATACCGTGTGACGCTGAACACCTGCATTTCGCTTGAGAGAAAGAAGCGCAAGTCGGTGCCGCTATCGATGGATGTCAACCTTTTCGATGCCACGAATGAGCGGACACACCAAGTGGATATGCTACACAAGCGCATCACCCGCCTGCAACCCTTCGACCGTGCCATCGTGCTGTTGTGGCTCGAGGACATCAGCTACGAAGAAATCGGTCAGATACTGGGCATATCGGTAAAGAATGTATCCGTCCGGCTGTTCCGTATCCGTGAGCAGTTGAAACAAATGTCGAACGAAGTTTAACGATCAAAAAGACTACAAAGATGACAGACATCAATACAACATCAATGGAGCTGGAGCTGATGCGCCGGCAGATGCAGGAGCTGAAGACTGTGCTCCGCGAGCAGCGGATTGTGAATGAACAGGTGATGCGGCGGGCAATAAAGTCAGACTACAGGGGGCTGCGCTCCGATATGTGGGTGAGTATCGTCATGGCTATCATTGTCGTGCCTTTCACATGGATAAGGATGCCGTCGCTTGGTATGCCGATGTGGTTCACTATTACCACCATCATATTTTTCCTTGTTGCCATGGGAGCGTCCGTGTTCTCCATCCGTCGCTACGCTTCCGATGACATGTTGACGGGAAACCTCACTGAGGTAGCCGAGAAGATGGTGGCCTACCGCCGCTTCGGCAACCGCTGGCTATGTCTCTCCATTCCTTTCCTTGTGTTCTGGGTGGTGTGCTTCTTCTATTTCCTTGGGCAACAGATGGAAGCCGATTATATTCGCGGAGCCATAACTGGCGGTATCATCGGTGCCATTGTCGGCATCATCCTGGGTACCATACAATACCGCAAGTTCAAGCAACGGGTTGGCAGGATTCTCCGGCAGATAGAAGACGTGAAGAATCTCAATATCGAATCTTGAACGCCAAACCAAGGTGTGACGCTTCTCTCATCGCAATATTCTTGCCGATTGTCATGTAGTTTTCCGATAGGTCGTTGCGTTTATAGGGTGTCTGAACAATAAAAAAGGAACGAATATGAAGCAATTGATTTTGATTATGTGCATGGCACTGATGACAGTATGCGCTTTGGGACAAGAAGCCAAGAGGGCAGGTATTGAGTATAAGTACATGGACACGTCGGCTCGCCCGGGCGACGACTTTGCCCGGTATGCCACGGGACGCTGGGCAGAGTTCAACCCTCAGCCGAAGGAATACCCGATGTGGGGAACTGTAACAAAAGTGTCGGACGACAACACGAAGGCACTGGCTGCCATGATCCAAGACATTGCCGCCGCAAAGAACGAAAAGGGTACGGTGGCACAGAAAATCGGCGATCTCTACAATCTGATAATGGACTCCGTGCGGCTGAACCGTGAGGGAGCGGCACCGATCAAGAAGCGATTGGCAGAACTGGACTGCATCACGACTCGCGAACAGCTGCTACACTATCAGGCAGTGAACCATGCCGATCTGTTTTTCTCGCTCGGCATCTCTGCAGACTTGAAAGATGCCGACAACAACATCGTATGTATCTCTCAGTCCGGATTGTCATTGGGTAACCGCGACTACTACCTCGACGATGATGAGAAGAGCATCGAAGTGCGCGAGGCAATGAAACGACACATCAAGAACCTATTCGTGCTGACGGGCTTTCCCGAGGATGAGGCAGAGGCGAAGATGCAACGGGTGTGGGCTTTGGAGTCGGAATTGGCAGTGCCCTACTATGCCAAGGAGCGGCTGCGTGACCCCGAAGCCTGCTATCATAAGATCAGCGTCGATTCGTTGCAGCATCTTTGCGGCTCGTTCAACTGGAAGAAGTACCTGCGAGACTATCGCTACGACCGGACAACGGTCGTTAACCTCGGACAGCCGAAGCCTGTCGCCAAAGCCTGCGAGATGCTGATGACGGCATCGTTGGATGACTTGAAGACACTGATGCAGTGGAAAATCATCTCGAATGGCTCAGATTTCCTCTCCGACGACTTTGCCGACGAGAATCTGTCGTTCCGTCGGGTGTTGCTCGGATCGGCACAGAAATTTCCTCGATGGAAAATGGCCGAAAGCGTGGTGGACGGCATCATGGCAGATGCCGTGGGACAGATGTACGTAGAGCGGTACTTCTCGCAAGAGGCAAAGGATGAAATGCTGGAAATGATA
>CAVIFD010000283.1:0-3077 GCA_963641545.1 bacterium
GCAGCAGGCTTGCGTACAATAAACAAACTGGGATTGGATGCAGCCATAAAGAAGGCAGCTGAAAAGGGTTATTTGAACGCTTAATTTGGAGGAAAGAAAGAAATGGCAAAGAAAGCAAAAGGTAACAGAGTTCAGGTGATTTTGGAGTGCACGGAACACAAGGACAGTGGTATGCCGGGTACATCCAGATACATTACAACAAAAAACAGAAAGAATACAACTCAGAGATTGGAGCTGATGAAGTATAATCCGATTCTGAAGAAGATGACTTTGCACAAAGAAATAAAGTAATAGGAGATTTGAACAATGGCAAAAAAAGCAGTTGCAACATTCAAGAAAGGTGACGGTCGTACTTATTCGAAGGTGATCAAGATGGTTAAGTCTCCGAAAACGGGTGCATACATCTTTCAGGAGGAAATGATTCCGAACGAGGCAGTGAAAGATTATTTTGCGAAATAAGATTTCGTGATAGGAGAATAAAAGAAGGGAGATCTTTCCTTAGTGGGAAGGTCTCTTTTTTTGTCCCTTGAGCTTATCCGAGCGGAATAAAAGTTCTACTTTTGTGTGAGCGTTTACGAAGCGCGACGGAAGAGGAATCATACAAAGTAATAACATAAACATTAGAGCCATGAGATTTAAAGTATCCAGCACAGAGTTGCTGTCTCGCCTGCAGTCCATAAGTAGAGTAATCGGGTCGAAGACACCCCTGCCGATCCTCGACGATTTCCTGTTTGATCTTGATGAGGAAGGTAAACTGAAGGTTACAGCTTCGGATGTTGAGACGCGTTTGGTGACATCCGTCGAGATTATGGAGTGGGAAGGTTCGGGACTTTTTGCCATTTCCGCCAAGATCTTGTTGGATTCCTTGAAAGAGCTGCCCGAGCAGCCGATCTGCTTTGAAATAGACGACAACAATCTGGAAGTCATTATCCTATTCCAAAATGGCAAGTATAATTTCATCGGTATGAACGGAGAAGCATATCCGGAACAAAAGCCGATGAATGAAGATGCGGATACCATTTCCATCAAATCGCAAACACTGATAAGCAGCATAAGCAGGTCGCTCTTTGCGATAGGGGAAGACGAGCTTCGTCCGGTGATGAACGGTGTGCTTTTTGATCTTCAAGACGACGGGTTGACCTTCGTTGCTTCTGACGGATTCAAATTGGTTCGTTTGAAAAACACCACGGTAAAATCGGAAGGAAAGGCATCTTTCATTATGCCGAAAAAACCGGCAAGTCTGTTGAAAAACCTGCTTGGCAGGGACGACGAGATGGTCGAAATAAAGTTCGACGAGAACTGTGCCAAGGTGAGTTGCTCGAGCTTTGAGATGGTTTGCCGGCTGATAGAGGGGCGTTATCCGAATTACAACAGTGTGATACCGAATGACAATCCTTTCAAGGTTGTGATAGACCGTGAATCTTTCCTGAGAGCGTTGAAGCGCGTGTCGGTGTTCTCTCAATCGAACAGCTTGGTTAAGCTGCACCTTAAAGATGGTGAGATGATTATTACCGCACAAGACATAGACTTCTCCACTTCGGCTGAAGAAAAGGTTGTATGTCAGTACGACGGGAGCGAGCTCGGTATCGGCTTCAAGGCAACGTATCTGATTGATATGTTGAACAACATTAGTTCCGACAGCGTCATTTTGGCTCTGGCTGATGCTTCGCGTGCGGGATTGATTATTCCTACAGTAAACGAAGAAGACGAAGACCTCCTGATGCTTCTTATGCCGATGATGTTGAACGAGTAGTACGTGGTAATGGAACTGAACCTGAAGAACCCGTTGGTCTTCTTCGATCTTGAGACAACGGGTATAGACATTGTGCACGACCGTATCGTCGAAATCTCTTTCCTGAAAGTTTATCCGGATGGGCGCAAAGAAGGCAAAACGAGACGTATCAATCCCGAGATGCCCATTCCTCCGGAGGCAACGAATATCCACGGCATTAAAGACGAGGATGTGAAAGATTGTCCGACCTTTCGTATGGTTGCCAAATCGCTGGCAGCACAGATTGAGGGTTGCGACTTGGCAGGATATAATTCCAATCGTTTCGATATTCCTTTGCTGGCAGAGGAGTTCATTCGTGCCGGAGTGGACATGGACCTTCGCAAGCGCAAGTTTATTGATGTGCAGACCATCTTTCACAAGATGGAACAGCGCACACTCTCTGCCGCCTATAAGTTCTATTGTAATAAAGTCTTGGAAGATGCCCACACTGCCGAAGCAGATACGGTGGCGGCATACGAGGTGCTGAAGGCACAGCTCGACCGTTATCCGGATGTTTTGCAAAACGATGTGGAGTTTCTTTCCGGATATTCCAGCTTTACCAGGAATGTGGATTTTGCAGGACGTGTGGTCTATGATGATGAGGGTAAGGAAATAATCAATTTCGGCAAGCATAAAGGGAAAACGGTGGAAGAAGTTTTGCGTAAAGAGCCGTCGTATTACGATTGGATCATGAAAGGCGACTTCCCGCTCAACACGAAGAAGGTGTTTACCGAAATCAAGCTGAGAGATTTTAATTCGAAATAGAGATGCTGAAAGGCAAACATATCATACTGGGGGTTACGGGAAGCATAGCCGCATACAAGGCTGCGTATATCATCCGTGCGTTGGTAAAGAAAGGAGCTCAGGTGCAGGTGGTGATTACTCCTGCGGGGAAAGAGTTTATCACGCCGATAACGCTTTCGACTCTCAGCAGCCACCCTGTCATCAGCGAGTTCTTTTCCAACCGTGACGGTTCATGGAACAGCCATGTCGACCTCGGACTATGGGCAGATGCCATGCTTATTGCTCCGGCTACGGCTTCGACGATAGGCAAGATGGCATGTGGCATTGCGGATAATATGTTGATCACGACGTATCTCTCCTGTAAAGCCCCTGTGTTTGTGGCTCCGGCAATGGACCTGGATATGTTTGCCCATCCTTCCACCCGACAGAACCTGGAGCGTCTGCGCTCATACGGCAATCATATCATCGAGCCTGCGGAAGGAGAGCTTGCCAGCCACCTTGTCGGCAAGGGCAGGATGGAAGAGCCGGACAGGATTGTTGCCGCCATGGAGGCGTTCTTCTC
>CAVIFD010000284.1:0-3056 GCA_963641545.1 bacterium
TAGCGCACCTGCTTTGGGAGCAGGGGGTCCCAGGTTCGAATCCTGGTACCCCGACAACAGAGAAAGGGAATCGACACATGGTGGTCGGTTCCTTTTTTTATCGGGGAGCTTTCTTGTACAGGTAAACGGCGATGAACGTGTAGAGGATGTTGGGAATCCAGGCGGCAACCATCGCACTCACATAGCCGTTGATGGCAAACGTGGAGCTCACCGTCGTGAAGAGGATGTAAGAGAAACTGAGCCCCAGCCCGATGCCGATGTTAAGCCCCATGCCCCCTTTTATCTTGCGCGAAGAGAGAGACACGCCTATCGCGGTGAGGATGAAGGCAGCCATGATGGATGCGAAGCGTTTGTGATACTCAATCTCGAACGTCTGTATGTTGCCTATGCCGCGCGTCTTCTGACGGTTGATGTATCTTGCCAGCTGCGGCGAGGTCATTGTCTCGCAGTCGTTCACCGAGATAAGGAAGTCTGAGGGTATGATGGTGAGCGTCGTGTCCTTGCGCGAGCCTTGCGTGATATGTTCGCGCAGCCCCTCGAAGTCGCGTATCATATAGTCGATGACGGTCCAGTGATACAGCGAGTCGTACTTGATGGAGTTGGCAGTGAGCTTCGACACCAGCTTCTTCCCGTCGAAATGCTCGAGCGAGAAACGGTAGCCCATGTTCGGACGCGCGTCGTAGCGGTCGAAGTAGGCAATCACCCCGGGCTCCACCTCTATCTGTATGTTACGGGCATACTCCACCTTCTTGTTCTTGATATACTTGTTTTGGAAGTCGATGCGCGTGCTGTTGGCAGGAGGTATGACGAAGCCGCTGAGCACAAAGCTGGTTATCGCGATTATTGCCGCCGAGATGGCATAGGGCAGCATAAGGCGGCGGAAGCTCATCCCGCTTGCCAGCATCGCTATGATCTCGGAGTTGTCTGCCAGCTTCGAGGTGAAGAATATCACCGCGATGAAGGTAAACAGCGGGCTGAAGAGGTTGACGAAGTAAGGGATGAAGTTGAGGTAATAGTCCACGACGATCGCCCGGAGCGGCACTTCGGGCTTCAGAAACTTGTCTATCTTCTCGTTTATGTCGAACACGACGGAGATGGCAATGATGAGCAGTATCGCGAAGACATACGTCCCGAGAAACTGCTTGATGATATATAGGTCTATGCGTTTCAGTCCGAAGCGTTTCATAAGCGAGTGTTTAGTTGCCCTGTCATGCGGCTTTTCCACGCCGTGAAGTCGCCGAAGGTGATATGCCGCCGTGCCTCGCGCACCAACCAAAGGTAGAACGCCAGGTTGTGGATGGAGGCTATCTGCAGACCGAGCATCTCGTTTGCCTTGATGAGGTGATGGAGGTATGCCTTGCTGTAGAGCGTGTCGACAAAGGAATGTGCGTCGGGGTCGATGGCGGAGAAGTCGTCTTCCCATTTCTTGTTGCGCATGTTGATTGTGCCATGCTGCGTGAAGAGCTGACCGTTGCGGCCGTTGCGCGTCGGCATGATGCAGTCGAACATATCCACGCCGCGCTCGATGGCTTCCAGCAGGTTGATGGGCGTACCCACACCCATCAGGTAGCGGGGCTTGTCCTTGGGCAGTATGCCGCAGACCAGCTCAATCATCTCATACATCTTCTCCGTCGGCTCGCCTACTGCCAGTCCGCCGATGGCATTCCCGTCTGCACCTTTCTCTGCCACGTTCTCTGCCGCACGGCGGCGCAGGTCCGTGTATACACAGCCTTGCACAATGGGGAACAGGCTCTGTGTGTAGCCATACTTAGGATCTGTGCTGTTGAAACGGCTTATGCAACGGTCGAGCCAACGCTCTGTCAGCCCGAGCGACTTCTTCGCATACTCGTAGTCAGCATCCCCCGGGCAACATTCGTCGAAAGCCATGATGATGTCTGCACCTATGACGCGCTGGATGTCCATCACCTTCTCGGGGGTGAACAGATGTTTGGAGCCGTCGATATGCGAGCGAAACATAGCCCCTTCCTCGTGCAGCTTGCGGTTTTCGGATAGCGAGAACACCTGAAACCCTCCGCTGTCGGTAAGGATGGGGCGATCCCATGTGTTGAACCTGTGCAGTCCGCCTACCCTCTCCAGTATGTCGAGACCCGGGCGCAGGTAGAGGTGATACGTGTTGCCGAGGATGATCTGTGCACGTATGTCGTCTTTCAGCTCGGTCATGTGAACACCCTTCACGGTCCCTTGCGTGCCGACGGGCATAAAAATGGGCGTCTCAATCACTCCGTGGTCGGTGGTAATCAAGCCCGCCCTTGCGTTTGTCTTCGTATCACTGTGTTGTAGCTCGAACCTCATCCTCTCTCTCAAAAAATTTCCGGCGGCAAAGGTAATGCTTTTTCCCTCAGAAGCCGAAGTCGTCCACCTCCACCTCCTCAGCCTCTTCCGCCTTGGGAAGGGTGATGTGGCGGTGCACAGCGTTTGCCTTCACGATGATGGCACGCATGGGGCGCACCGGACATATCGATTCGCATCCGCCGCAGCCCACACACAGATCGGGATTGACCTCGGGGATGGTCAGTGTACCCTTATACGGCACCATGTGCACAGCCTGCGTCGGGCAGTGCTCCGAGCATGCGCCACAGTCGGTCTCCTCCGTCTTCACGATACACCTTCCCATGAAGAAGGTGGCAACGCCCACCTGCAGCTCCCGTTTCTCTTCCTTCGTGATGGGCTTTATCGCTCCCGAGGGGCATACCTCCGAGCATACCGTGCACTCGTAGTTGCAGTAGCTGCTTATATACGCCATGCGCGGCTTCAGCAGGTAGTCGAAGCCGTATTCCATTCCGGCAGGGCGAAGCACCTGGCTCGGGCATCTCACGACGCAGATATGGCATCCCGTACATTTGTCTTTGAAACGTTCTATACTCAGCGACCCGGGAGGTGTGACAGGCGACTGCGACACCTGCCCCCTGCGATGCTTCCTGCCGGCGGCAGCCGCAGCCAAAGGCAGGGAGGCAGCAACGACGGCTCCGGTGCTGATAAACGTGCGGCGGCTCTCCGACTCCAATATCTGCTCTCGTGTTGTCTCTTTCCTGACG
>CAVIFD010000285.1:0-3056 GCA_963641545.1 bacterium
GAAACAAGAAAGTCCGCTTTCTACCTTCGTCGCACTACGACGAGACAAGAAAGCAGACTTTCTGATATTTTACCCTCGAAGACTACTTCGCGGAGGTTCTTTTGTCGGACTCGGCACGCCTTGCAAGCTCTGTTACGGTCAGTGTGATGACCTTCCCTACCTGCTTGCCGTCGCGCCATGTGACGACGCGAAGCCACGTTGCATCCTTAGGAATGCTCAGCGGCGAAGAGTACTTCGGCGTGTGGCTGTCGGGGTCAGTGTTGTCGAAGGTATAGTATATATCCGTCCCTTTAATCTCGCAGTCGAGCTCAACCTGCAGCACGCCGTCCATGAGATAAGGACGGATAATAGCGTTGTACATACTGCGGGAGTGGTTGATGTCTGCCATGTCGGCACGGAGGAAATGCTGTTCCACGCGAGGCCAGAAGCCGTCCCAATCGGATTGTGCAGGTCCGCTCCAAAGCACTTCAGCCAATGCCCAGCCGCGCGGCCATGCCATGTACTCGGCATGATGGAAGGTCGGTACCGATTCAGTCCACAGGTTACCCTGCCCGCCCAATACCATCTCTTCGGGCACGCCTTCGGGCACGGGATTGAAACTATACGAGTCGGACAGGCGGCACATGGAGTAGGTGTCGGGCTCAACCGTTGTCTCGCCTTGATAGAGGTCGAGGTAGCAGTGGTTCGTCGGCGTCATGACAACGTGATGCCCTGCCTTTGCCGCCTTTATTCCTCCACTCATGCCACGCCAGCTCATCACGTTGGCATCCGGCGCAAGCCCGCCTTCCAGTATCTCGTCCCAACCGATCAGCTTCTTGCCTTTTGCCTTGAGTATGTCGCCCATACGGTGGATGAAGTAGCTCTGCAGCTCTTCCTCGTTCTTCAGGTTTTCTGCCTTCATACGTGCCCGGCAGCGCGGGCACTTGTGCCAAAAGCCCTTGAAACACTCGTCGCCACCTATATGCACATAATCATCGGGAAACAATGCCGACACCTCGGTCAGCACCTTATCCATAAACTCGAATGTGAAGTCCTTACCAACGCAGAGGGTGTTCTCGTCTTCGCCGAAGAACTTGTTACCGACGTTGACGGATGCCGGTGCCTTAGTACATGCCAGCTCGGGATACGACACCAATGCAGCCACGCTATGCCCGGGCACATCTATTTCAGGGATAACACGCACGAAGCGGCTCGCCGCGTAGGCAACCACTTCCTTCACGTCTTCATGAGTGTAGAACCCGCCGTAAGTGGGCTTCTCGCCGGGCATAAGGCGGTCGCGATGCCACCATTGTCCCACACGTTTGGCGCGCCATGCGCCTACTTCCGTCAGCTTGGGCAGCGACTTTATTTCTATCCTCCATCCCTGATCGTCCGTCAGGTGCCAGTGGAACACGTTCATCTTATACTCTGCCAGCTCGTCGATAAACTTCATCACCTCTTCCTTGGTGGAGAAGTGGCGGCTCACGTCGAGCATCAGTCCTCGCCATACAAACTGCGGCTTGTCGGTGATGTCGACACAGGGAATGGTCCATTGTACCCCATCGCCCTGAGCCTCCTTGCTCTTTATCTCCGCAGGGAGCAGCTGGAGCAGTGTCCCGACGCCATAGAAAATACCTTGAGGCTTTTGTGCCGTGATTGTTATGCCGTTCGTCTTCACGGTGAGGTGATAGCCCTCGTCGCCAAGAGCCTCGTCTTCTGCAAGAGTAAACTTAATCTTTCCGCTGCTTTTAACGGGTAGCTCGAAGCCCGTAGCCGGAGAGGTCTTCTCGTTGAAATAGCGGGCAATGCCCCTCAATGTCTCGTCGGACTCATCGAGCGCAATGGCAGTACCTCGCGAGAGAGTAAAGCAGCCCTCTTTTACGGAGATCTCCTTTGGCGCGGGGATAAGTGAAGGTGTGTTGTCTGCCGTTGTGCAGGTCTTGTCTGCGCACGACGTGGCGGCAATCACGAGAGCCGCAGCCGCAAGGCTTGTCAGAGTGTTTTTCATATCTTCCTGTCGTTTTACTTGTTAATGATGTCTTTGAGCACTGTCGGCTTGTCTGTGGTGATAAAGTCGACACCTTTCGAGATGAACGCCTCCATGCGCTCGGGGTCGTTCACTGTCCATACGTTGATGGTAAGTCCGCAAGCCTTTGCCTCGTCGATCCACTCGGGGTGCTTCTCCAGTGTGTCGTGGCTATAGTCAAGACCCGTGAACCCGAGTGCCCTTAAGTCGCGCGGCGCAACGTCGCCATTGAGATACGCCACTCGGGCAGCAGGTGCGCGGCGTATCAGCTCCTTGCAGGCGTTCATGCTGAAGGCAATGTATTCCACTTGTTCCTCCATGGCATGTTTCTGTACGAGGTAGAGCACCGAGGCGACCGCCCTGTCTTCGTTCACCACTCTTTTATGAGATTTGATCTCAATGATCAACCGTGTCTCGGGCATCTTCTTCCCTGCGACGAGGTATTCTTCAAGGGTAGGGATCTTTTCCCCGTTACTTAGTGTGATGCCCTTTTGCAGCTCATCGTATGTCGACTCTTCTATGCAGAAGCCTTGGAACACGCGGTCGTGATTGACCACAACTACTCCGTCGGTGGTCACCCACACGTCCAGCTCGGAGCCATACACGCCTGCCTCATGTGCTTTGTTGAGCGACGCTATGGAGTTTTGTGCAGACCCCTCGCAATCCCAGTAACCGCGATGGGCAATAACCCTTGTCTGTGCAAGCACCCCTGCGCAGACGGCTGCGGCAAGCAGGAGGGTCGTCAATGCTTTTCTTATCATCTTCCTTCTCGGTATTAAAGTTTATTTCCTGTTCTCTTCAATCCACTTACGTGCATTCACGAAGCCTTCTATCCACGGCGTAACCTCGTCGCCTCGGCGTTCGGCAGGATAGTAGCCGCATTGCCACGGGAAGATGGCACGCTCGAGGTGCGGCATCATTGCCAGATGTCGCCCGTCGTGCGAGCATACGCCCGCTACGGACCATGGCGAGCCGTTGGGGTTGGCAGGATAGCCTTCGTAGTTATACTTCAAGGCAATGTGATACTCCTTCTCATCATACGGGAAGCTGA
>CAVIFD010000286.1:0-3050 GCA_963641545.1 bacterium
GACCGCAACTACGACCTCTACAAGTTGGCATGCAAGGTGACAGCCCGCCGTTTCTTCCCTAACTTCCTCAACCTCGACGCTACGTACAACTATCACGAGGATTGGAAGGCAGACGACCCGAACCGCTATCTCTATGAGGTGGCAACGATGGGATGCCGCACACGTGTGTTTGAAAATCGTTTCGGACCGAAGACATCCATAGGCAGGGGAAACATCTCCTTCTCGACAATCAACATCGTACGTCTTGCCATCGAATGTATGGACATAGAAGACCGCGAGATGCGCATTGCCCGTTTCTTTGCCAAGCTCGACAGGATGCTTGAGATTACGGCTCGCCAGTTGCACGAACGCATGGAGTTTCAGAAGACAGCATACGCAAAGCAGTTTCCGCTTCTCATGAGTGCGCTTTGGATAGGCTGCGAGAAGCTGAAACCCACCGACACCATCGCCTCGGTGATAAACCAGGGAACGCTGGGTATAGGTTTCATCGGATTGGCAGAGTGCCTGGTTGCCCTCACCGGCAAACATCATGGCGAGGATGCCGCGTCGCAGGAGCTGGGATTGAAGATTGTTACTTATATGCGCGACTGTGCCAACAGGTTCTCCGAACAATACAGCCACAACTACAGCGTCCTTGCAACGCCTGCCGAAGGGCTCTCGGGAAAATTCACAGTGCGCGACCGCAGGGATTTCGGTTCGCTGCCCGGCATCACAGACCGCGAGTATTACACCAACTCAAACCACGTCCCTGTGTACTATAAGTGCAGTGCCCGCCACAAGGCTGAGGTGGAAGCTCCGTACCACGAGCTCACTCGCGGCGGACATATCTTCTATGTCGAGATGGACGGCGACGCGACGCACAACCCCGCAGTGATCATGAAGGTTGTCGATATGATGGACAAATACAACATCGGATACGGTTCGGTGAACCACAACCGTAACCGTTGCCTTGATTGCGGCTACGAGAATGCGGATGCCAACCTTGAAGAATGCCCGAAGTGTGGCAGCAAGCATATCGACAAGCTCCAGCGCATCACAGGCTATCTGGTGGGCACAACCGACCGTTGGAACAAGGCAAAGCTCGCCGAGCTGAACGACCGTGTCACTCATAACTAATCACAACAGCGCATCATGCTTTCGATTATAGACATAGTGGAAGATACGACGGTGGACGGTCCGGGGTTCCGGACCGCCATCTATGCTGCCGGCTGCCCGAACAAATGCCCGGGTTGCCACAACCCCGAATCGTGGGACATAAAAAGCGGCAAGCCTGTATCGACAGAAGAGATACTCCGCAAGGTCATGGCAGACGAGTTTGCCGATGTCACGTTCAGCGGTGGCGACCCAATGTTTCAGCCCGAAGGATTTACCGAGCTGGCTCGTGCCATAAAGGAGAAGAGCGGGAAGAATATCTGGTGTTACACGGGCTACCTGTACGAGACGCTGCTTCAGAACCCGCAGCAGGCGGCCTTACTTCAATATATAGATGTGCTTGTAGATGGCAGGTTCAAGCAGTCTCTGCGCGACGAAAGCCTGCTCTTTCGCGGCAGCAGCAACCAGCGCCTCATCGACGTGAAGAAGTCGTTGAAGGAGAACCGCGTTGTCGCCTTCAGTTACAATCCGTTTATTCCTGATTAGCCAGATGGTTCTTCAGCGGGTTGGCATACATCTCCAATATTTTCGTGCGCAGGAAAGACTCGTCTTTATCCGGCAACACAATCTTGTCTAACTGCCCGCCGAGATATTCCTCGAACCCTTTCCTATCCTTCTGCCCGTAGTGGCTGCTGAAACGTTTTGTGCCTGTCAGCATATCATACGCAACATAGTTACACGGATAGAAACGATAGTGTTTGTATATCTCTTTGTCGATGATGGAGCAGACCGTTGCCACAAGGTTGTTCTTTTCCATATCCTTATCCAACGCCGCGAGCAGATCGTTGATAGGGCGTGTCAGCGTGAAGTGGACGCGACCCTTATAACTCAGTATACCTGTCTCCATGCTCAGAAGGTCGTCGCGCTGCGTCTTCACATACTCAGGATTGTCGCGTTTCAGCTGAAACTCTTTTGCCTTGAGGTAATCGCACGGGTCGTATTCGTAAGAGATGGCAACGGGGAAGATGTTCAAATCCATAAGGTTTGAAACGAAGTCTTTGTCGCCACTCATGTTAAGCATCTTCAGGACACTGCCCTGCGTGCGGTCGTTCGAGTCTTTCGCCCGTCCTTCGCGCTGCGCAATCCAGACAGATTCCTTTGTCTCGGTGATGGTATGGCGGATATAAGCCGACAACGTACGGCTCACGTCCAACATCTGACGTACCGACACTCCACGCTTGACGATAAAGCTGTTGTTGAGCCGCACCAACGTCTCAATCCACGGACGTATCAGCAGGTTGTCGCCTATTGCCACTTGCGTCATGCCGTAGCCGACATCGTAGAGCATGACATTAAGGAAGGAAGCGTCCAACACTATATCGCGGTGGTTGGAGATAAACGTACATGGTTGTTTGTCTTTCGGCAGACGGCTGCGTCCGGATACAGTCAGCGAGAAAGTTGTCTTCTTTGCCACGTCCATCACTGCAGCGTATGCCAGCTTCGACTTGAAATCATCCTTTGTCTTGAACGAACGCATCGCATCGGAGAACTCCTTCCAGTCCACATCCGGCTTGATGTATCGGAGCGCACGCTCAAAGTCTTCACTGGCAATAAGTGATTCGATAGCATCTTTTACCTCGTCGTTGTTCAGCGGACGAATATCGTCAAAATCATATACCACTTCTGTATCCATCACCCCTCCCTCTTTTTGTCAATTGTTTCTTAGTTCGTTTTCAATAATGTCTGTCATGACATCTTTGATATCCAACCCTGCAGCCCTGACCTGCTGCGGGATAAAGCTGGTTGCCGTCATACCCGGCGTTGTGTTCACTTCAAGCATCACAGGCTCGCCGTCGGCTTCTATAATGAAATCAATCCTGATAAGTCCTTTGGCTCCCAGTATATCATATATCCTCGATGCTTCGCGCTGCACCTTCTCGGTCAGCTCCGAAGAGATG
>CAVIFD010000287.1:0-3049 GCA_963641545.1 bacterium
TCTCTTTGATCTTAATTTTGTGGAAAAACATGACAAGTAAAATCCGTATAAGACACGGTCTTTGAAAACGAGGCAATCGTTCTTGTCTATATGGGAAAAATTAAAGGATTTCTCTTTGCCGTATGACTCCGAGAAATCCTAATGACCGATTTGGGTTTATACCGTCGTGCGGCGATTACTTCAAGTAGTCCGCCAGCTTCGTGGGAAGGTAGAAGGTATTTGTCTTGTCGACGTAGACAACGACGGAATTAAGCCGAACTTCCTCGTTTCCCTTCTTGCCGAGGGTCACGATGTTGCTGAACGGCGTGATGTTGATCTGTTTCTTCTTGTTCTTCACAACCAAAGACGGCGAGCCTTTCTCGTCCTTTGCAGGTATGATCTCGCACTTGAAGCCCTCGAACACGGTGGTGTGGGGCGCGAAGTTCTCTTCCGTGAGACGGTCGAGCGTATCGTGGCTCATGCCCAGCAGGGCACAGAGGTAGGCGTTCAGCTCTATGTTGGTGTGCATGCCGATAGGCAGGCTTGCACGGTCGGGGTGATAGGCAGCAAGAAAAACTTCCTCGCCGGTGTGTCCGCCCGTGGTAAATCCGAAGCAGGTCTTCGAGGTGAGCAGCTTCGACATGAAAGAGGTGAGCGAACCGCTGTAGAGCGAGCCTTTGTCTTTCACGGAGCGTTCGTTTTCGGGGATGGGGCTGTTCTTGTAGTCCTTGCAGTGGTTGAGAGCGTCGAGCTCTTCGTCTGTCAGCTCGAAGCCGGCATAGTGGCGGAAGATGTTCTGCACCTCGGTATAAGGCTCGCTGTTCACCTTGCGGGCAAAGCCTTCGGCGGTGAGCTTGTAGAGCGAGAACTGATGGAACAGCTGGTCTTTGCTGAGCTTGTCGTAGCCCGGGCAACCGTAGCTTCCTATGCTGATGCCGCTGTTGCCATGGTCCGGAACCATAACGACGGCAGTCTCGCCGTTGCGGCGGGCAAAGTCGAGAGCCACACCGCAGGCGCGGTCGTAAGCCAACATGTCGGTAGCCATGCCGACGGGGTCATTGGCATGTGCAGCCCAGTCTATCTTGCTGCCTTCCACCATAAGGAAGAAGCCGTTCGGGTTTTGCGAGAGCTTCTCGATGGCAATGCGCGTCATCTCTTCGAGGGAAGGTTGCTGCGAGGGGTCGCGGTCGAGGTCGTAAGCCATCTCGCGGTTGCCAAACAGTGCCCACATATTCTTGCCCTTGTAGCTGCGCATCCCGTTTATGTCGTTCTTGAACACGCCGTAGCCGTTGCCTTTGAGGTATGCCTCGCTCTCTTCGGGAAGGAGAGAAGCTCCGCCGCCGATCACCACGTTCAAATCGTTGTGCGCCATCTGCGGGGCAATCCATTCATACTTCCCGCGGTTGTAGCTGTGCGCAGAGCAGTCTGCCGGCGTTGCGTGAGGAAACTCGCAGGTAAAGACGAGACCTACAGCCGCGCCCTTTGTCATCTTTGCTGCCTCCAAGACGGTAGTGAGCGGACGGAAGGCACGTGCGGGGTCTGTCGGGTAGATATCATTGTCGCCGTCGCTTTCAGGATAGGTGGATACATATCCCGTGCGGCTGGGATAGCCTGTCATGTAGCAGGAAGTGGTGGGGGCAGAGTCGCCAATCGGAGCATTCGAGGAGTGCGTGCGCACCGTGCCGCAGAGATACGGGTCTAAGTTCAGATTGGGCTTGTCGGGGTTGGTGTACCACTGCAACCAACGTGCCATGGAGACGGTGGCGAGTGATGTCCCGTCAGGTATCAGGAGGATAACGTTCTTCACCGGCTTGACATTCTCTGTCTCCGCAGCTTTTGCCGGCATGATGATAAACGCCAGCAGCAGCAAAAAGGTAATTGTCTTTTTCATTGTAACGAGTATTTATTTTTACGGTCTCAAAAGTACTCAAAATACGAGGTGCTTTATGTAGTTTTGCAATCCTTAAAAGAACAAACAATGATTTAATAAGAGGTATCATGAAGCAAGTTGCTTTCCCTTCAAAGGCTCCGCTGAGACGTAGTGTTTTCGATTATTCCCTTATTGTTGTAGGCGCATTTCTCCAGTCGCTGAGCTATGTGCTCTTTCTCGCTCCGTTCAAGATTGTGCCGGGCGGCGTGTATGGCATCTCCATCGTGCTACATTATGTCACGAAGGGTGTTTTCGCGGTGTTCCCCGAGGGTCTGCCCATGGGTGCCACGGCTCTTTGCTTCAATGTTCCGCTACTGATACTGGCAATGAAGAAGCTGGGGCTTTCTTCCGGTCCGAAGACCGTCGTGACGTTCGTGCTCATATCCGTCTTCACCGACTTGCTGTCTTATTTCTTCGGCACGGAGCCGCTCGTCAAGGACGATACCTTCATCGCTGCCTTCTATGGCGGCGCGATACTGGGTCTTGGCGTGACCTGCGTGTTCAAGGCACAGAGCACGAGCGCGGGTACCGACGTGCTTGCCCGCGTCATTGCAAACAACTCGAACCTCAAGGTGAGCAACATGATCATACTGCTCGACTCTGCCATCGTGATGCTCGGACTGATTGCCTTCCGGGATTGGGCTGTGCCGCTGTATTCGTGGTTTGCCATCTTCGTGTATGGAAAGATTGTGGAGATGTTTCAGACGGAGAACCCGAGCCGTGCCGTCTTCATCGTGTCGGAGAAAACGGCAGAGATGAAAGACCGCATCTTCCGTAAGATGGGGATGCGGGGGACGTTCCTCCACGGGCGCGGCATGTATGAGGGAAAGGAGAAGGAAATCATCTTCACCATCACCGAGCGCAAGGACATGCCCCGCCTGAAGGAGCAGATAAAGGAGGTAGACCCCCACGCGTTCATCTCGACAATGAACGCCAGCAAAGATTCGCCCAACACACTATGACCTCTTTTGGGGAAACGCGCGGATTCACGCGCAAACAGCTCCATGCAGCTTGCATGGACCAAGATTCACGCGCAAACAGCTTCATGCAGCTTGCATGGACCAAGATTCACGCGCAGACAGCTTCATGCAGCTTGCATGGACCAAGATTCACGCGCAAACAGCTTCATGCAGCTTGCAT
>CAVIFD010000288.1:0-2992 GCA_963641545.1 bacterium
GTTTTGCAGCCAACAAGTTCGGTCCTGTTTACACGGAACAGAGGATTGATTTCTATGTCAAGAATGATGTGCCGACAATAAGCATGAGCGAGGCTTCGAGCTACACTATGGAAGATGGGACGGTGACCGTCAGCGGTGCTTTGGCGAGCGACGGCAGGACCGAAGTGAAAGAGATTGTTGTCTATTGCTCGCTTACCGATACTCCGGGTCCGGACAACGAAACAGACCTGAGGGATACCATCTTGAGGGAAGACCTGATTGACGGCAAGAGGTTTGAAGTGCCATTTGTCTTGAAGGGAGAAAAGACGTACTACGTCAAGGCGTATGCAACGAACGACAACGGTACGGGAGAGAGCAACATCGTCTCGTTTGAAACACCCAAGATTATATCAACAAGCGGTAACCTCGCCACTTTCACCGGCGACGGACGTATCAACTACGCGTTCTTTACCTTTAAAGAGCAAGCCTTTGTGGTAGGAGGAGATGTCGGTTCGAGCAAGACGAACGAGCTGTATGGATATAATCCTACCTACAACGAATGGAAGTCTTTCGATCCTTATCCGATAAAGGCGATGAACATGGCTGTATGTGCAAAGGAAGACACCGCTTATCTGTTTGGCGGGAATACAAACTCACTGACCACGGGCATAACAGATTGCTACTCGTATACAGACAATGAATGGACGGCTTTGACGCCTCTCTCCGGCGGGAACATACGCAGTAAGGCGGTATGCTTCCCCTACGAAGACAGGATATACCTCATTGGTGGAAACACAAACAATATCCCGACCGATACGATATGTTACTACAACCTGACGGACAGTACATGGAACAACTACGGGAGGTTTGAGATGCCTGTCACCGACGGCATAGCATTGGTGTCGGACAGCGGGGAAGTGTTCGTCGGCTTGGGTGAGAAGATCTCGGGGCGCGGATTGTGGAAGGCTGCCGACGGGAAGTTTGATATCTGGACCGACCTCTCTGAGCTGCCTGACAATATGGGTAACGTCTCTTCCGGCGTTATCTATGGCAGGAACATATACGTCATTGATGATTACGGAGTGATATGGCAGTACGACATTGACGGCGACGAGTGGCATCAGCGGTATGCCTATTCGAAGGGCTGCAAGAACTACGAACTCTTCATGCTGAATGAGACCATATACATCCTGAGTCTCGACTACTATCAGAAGACATTGGTAACCTACGACCCGACATGGGACAACTAAACGATGGACCGCACGGACATACTTAACCAAATACAGAAGAACGTGGAGCGTCTGTCGGCTTCCGACCTGTCGGAGTACAGATACATTCCGTTGCATCAGAAGCCGTCGCCTTCCGTGACGGTGCTCCGTGAGATCATGTCGCTACTGAGCAAGGTGATTTTCCCCGGGTTCTTCGGGTCGGAGCATGAGGCGCAGGTGGGTTCCATACAATATTACACGAGGGTTTATCTCGAGAAGATATACGACCTGTTGCAGGAACAGGTGTCAAACAGCCTCTGCCTGTATGCGGACTGCGATCATGACCTGAACGGTCGTGCCTCGCAGATCACAATAGATTTCATAAACAAGATACCTAACATCAAGTATCTGCTTTCCACCGACGTGAAGGCGATACTCGACGGCGACCCGGCTGCGGGGAGCCTTAGCGAAATCATCTTTTGCTATCCTGCCATGTACGCCCTGCTTCATCAGCGGGCAGCGCATGAGCTGCTGAAGATGGGAGTGCCCGTTCTGCCGCGTATCATCACCGAGATGGCACATTCGCGTACGGGCATCGACATCCATCCCGGGGCAGAGATAGGCGAATACTTCAGCATCGACCACGGGACAGGCGTCGTCATAGGGCAGACCACCATCATCGGCAATCATGTGCGGCTGTATCAGGGCGTCACCTTAGGGGCAAAAAACTTCACGTTGGACGAGGAAGGGCTGCCCATCGACGTGCCCCGTCATCCGATCATAGAAGACGATGTCATCGTCTATTCCAATGCGTCGATACTCGGGCGTATCACGATAGGGAAAGGTTCGGTGATTGGCGGTAACGTTTGGCTGACTCATAGCGTGCCGCCCGGCTCCAAGGTGCTCCAGACCCTTGCCGTGGAAGGCAAATAAGCGGCAGACCACACCGGTGTATATCCGCGGCAGTGAGCAAAGACAATCGATAGATATGTATGGCTAAGATATTATTGGTAGAAGACGAAGAGAACATTGCCTCATTCATAGAACGGGGATTGAAGGAGTTCGGGCACGAGGTCTGCGTGGCACACGACGGCGCGACGGGGTGGAAGCTTGCCGAGAAGGGCGACTTCCGGTTGCTGGTGCTCGATGTCATCATGCCCGGGATGGATGGTTTGCAGCTTTGCCGCAGATACCGTGAGCTGCGTGGCTACCGGTCGCCGGTGATTATGCTTACGGCTTTGGGCACGACGGAAGATATAGTGCGCGGACTTGATGCCGGTGCCGACGACTATCTTGTCAAGCCCTTCAGCTTCCTGGAGCTTGAGGCTCGTATCAAAGCTCTCCTTCGGCGGTCGAAGGGTGATGCGTGCGAGGCTTTGCAGTGTGGCGACCTGAGGCTCGACGTTTCAGGGCATAGGGCGTTTCGTGCCGGCGTGCCGATAGATCTCACGGTGAGAGAATACCGCCTGCTGGAATATCTCATGCAAAGTCAGGGTACAGCCGTCAGTCGTCAGACGTTGCTGAGACATGTATGGGATAAGGAGTCGGACACCAATACCAACATCGTTGATGTTTATGTCAACTACCTCCGTGCCAAGATAGACAAGAGCTTCGACCGCAAACTGATCCGCACCGTGGTGGGTGTCGGCTATATGATGGAAGCATGAGGGCGGGGGATAAGATAGCACTCTTTTATACGCTGCTGGCGGTGGGAGTCATTACCGCTGTTGCAGCGATCGTCTGTATCATCGTTGCCTTTTGTGATGCACGTGCGCATGGATTTTCTTCGGCGGGCACTGTAGCAC
>CAVIFD010000289.1:0-2991 GCA_963641545.1 bacterium
TCTTCACACTGTTGTAGAGGTTGTTCATCACCGTCGGCTTGAATGCCATCTCTTCCTTACCGATGACGGCATACGCCGGTATCTCGTAGCGGAACGTGATGCGGATGGGGGCGGAGAGGTAGTCTTTCGGATCTTTCCCGTAGTCCACACTGACGAGGCGGGCTTTCGGCGAGACGTCCAGCAGCCGGCTCTCCAGCATGTTCTTCCACTGCGACTGCCATCCGCGCGTGAACATACTGCGGACGTAGCTGTCGGACTGCCCTTCGGCAGTGATGGTGAACTCGCCCGTCAGCGTGCCGTCTTCCTTCAGGCGGTTGTTTGCACGGATGCGCAGGTAATGGTTCTCCGGCGCGGAGACGGGCGTGAGGCAAAGGTCTGAGCCTTCGGGAACGCCCGGCAGGTAGTTTTGCTGCTGCTCTGCGCTGCTCCACAGCTCGCGGCAGAACGGCACCCACGTAGGGTCGAGCGGCATGTAAGTGCCGCCGTGCAGCTTGACGACGGCAACGCAGTGGTTGAAATGGTCCGCAGGGATGCTCTCCACGCGGCTGCCTGCCATCGTCATTGCCGGATAAGCCTCGAAGCCTGCCATGCGGAGGAAGGAGATGAGTGTGCCGGCAATGTCTTTGCATACGCCGCAGCGGTCGGTGAAGTTCATGCGTGTGTTGTGGAGCGTATAGCCCTCGCCCTTGCCCATCGAGATGCCGGCATAGCGGATATTGTCTGCCACCCAGTGGGTGAGGGCGGCGATCTTCTCCATGTCGGTCTTCTTTCCTTTTATTATCTCGTCGACCTTCTTCTGTGCTTCCTCTGTCGGGGCAAAGCTGCCATACTCCTCGTTCACGCGGTTAAACCAAAGCGATTTGTCCCTCCAGTGGTTGGTGGACGAGAGCATCAGCTTCGGCGCGGCGTCGAAGAGGTTCACCATGTTTGGCTCCTGCTGTGTCGGCATGATGTCGCACGATGTGAAGGTGTAGGTCTTGCGCCCGTCTTCGTAGCGCACGGAAGAGGCGCAGCTGCCTTGGTAGAACTGAAACTGAAGGTCTTTGTCTTTCGGGACCGACACCTTGTAGACCTTGCGCACGGTAGGCTCCGAAGCCCAGAAAGGCACGATGTCGTAGAACTGTCCGCGCATGGGCGGGATGAAACGTTCCTCGTCGTCGTCGCCGTCTGCAAGCAGGGCGTAGGTAAACCCTTTCTTTTCTATCTCGTAGTCGAGAACGTCGCCCGGACATAGCCGTCCTACTTCCAGCATGATCTGTCGGGCACCCCAATAGATGGCGCGTGCCGGCGCGGCATAGTCGCACGCCGTGGTGACGTCAAGGTTGACCACGTCGCCGTTAGCACGGTAGACGGTGGCATGGCGAAACCGTGCGAAAGCCGTCAGCGGGTCGTAGTCGTACTTGATGATACGGTTGGCTGTTGCCCCGCGCACGGTCAGTATCTTGACCTTCTTACATACGGCAAACGCCCCCGAGCCGGTGGGCTGCACGGTTACGGATGTGCTGTCGAGCAGATTGACGCAGTCGTACCCCGCGTATTTGTCCTCCTCACTCTGCCCGTAGGCTGCGAGCGCGAGGAGCGATAGAACGGTAATTGCTAAATGCTTCATTTATTTCTTCAGTTGTTGATAATAGTCTTCCATGAGACGTGCGTCCTCGTCTTTGTCGGTGAACACCTCTGTGAGGATAGGGCGGTTCACAGGATTGGGGTCTGTAAGGATACGGACGGCTTCATCCAGCTCTTCCATGCTGCGGACACCTTGGTAAAGGAAGCCGCGCTCCGTGGCTATGCTCTCTGCCGAGGGCTGACGCGAATTGTTGAGCAGCAGGATGCGCAGATTACAGCCGTAACAGATGCTCCAAAGCGCGTTCATGTCGTAGAGGAGATTGGCGGTGCCGATAACGACGAAGTTCAGCTTGTCTGATGCCACGGCATAACCCATGGCGGTGGAGAGAGAGCCTCCATGAGAGTCTGCCCCGCAGTTGCCGCACACCTCCACACCCTCGGGCAGGTGATACAGCTGTGCGCAGTGTGCAATATGAGCACTGCCGAGATGCAGGGCTGAGGGGACGGGTAGCGACTGCATCAGCCTGCCCACCGCCGCCATCTCGGAAAAGTCAAACTCGGGGCATGGCAGCTCCTTGGTGTTGCTTTCCCAAAGCCTTGGAAACTCCGTCGGTTTGTTTTCCAGCAGATAGGCAATCTTCTCGAGAAACTCGAACGGGTCCATCTCTATCACCGTTGTAAGCGTGCCGAACATATCCACAGCTTCGCCTTCTGCCGACACGTGCCAGTGTTCTTTGGGAGGATTCTCGCGCAGGAACTTCTTCAAACGCTCGGAAACGATCTCTCCGCCGTAGGTGATGACCAGCTCGGGCACCATCCTAAGCTGCATCTTTTCCGGCAGAACGCGAAGAGCCGTGTCGAAGTTCTTGATCGGGATACCGGGGATGGTGCGGTTGCCGGCGTGCTCCGTCAGCCATACGAAGTGTTTGTAGAGCAGCTTGGATATGTTCTTTCCAAAAAGATAAATCAAGCTCATCTGCCCGACAACAATCATACGCCGGTTATACTTGTTCAGACGCTCAATCAATGTGTCGTATTCCCTGTCGTACACGTTCAGCCCCTGATAACGCGTTATGACGCGCACCGAAGGCAGACTCTCCGTGGTGTGTTGCGAGGGCGGCTCGGAGATCTCGATGTTGATATGCACCGGACCTTTGCCGTGATGGTTAAGCTCCATCAGTGCCTCGTTGACCAAAAGGTTACAACGGCGTTCATCTTCGTCGGTATGTACCGCCGTGAGGTTCACCGTCCGCCCCACCAACCCTTCGAACGATGCCTGCGAAGCATCGGCAGATATCACGACGAGGGGCACGTGCTGACGGTATGCCTCAGCCACCGCCGGATGTATATTCGGCAGGGCAACGCCCGACGTGCAGCACACCACAGCCGGCTTCCCGCCATGCAGAGCCAGCCCCGAGGCAAAGA
>CAVIFD010000290.1:0-2987 GCA_963641545.1 bacterium
GTTTCTTCCATTTCTGGGACAGATGGTTCACGATGTCGAAGATGGCAAGGCTGAAGTTCGTCTTACCGGATCCGTTCGAACCATAGAGGATGCCATTCTTGATGATGCCGTCCTTTATGGCGAAGTTGTTGAATGTGTAGTTGCTGTGACGGGTCAGGTCGATCTCGATCCTGTCTCTGAAGCCACGGAAATTCTTTACGGCGAACTTTGCAAGCATATTTTTTGTCAGTTTGTTTCAGACGCAAAAGTACGCAAAAAGCGATTGTCGTAAAAAAATTACGGAAACTTTCGGAGCTTTGGCAATCTCTTCCGGACAGGTATTGAAAGCATGTCGGGAGCGGCGGCGCAATGACAGCGGCGGGAAGACTTCGGGGCGGGGGACCCCCGGCATGGGGATGGGCATAAGATGCATATTAGGCATATTAGGCATATTATGCCGATGTTGAGTATGAGCGGCGGGGCGTATTCGGGAAAGGCGTTTTTGCCTACATTTGCCCCCCGGTTCAATATTATAGACGTTTTGGAAGAAAAAGACTTTGAAATAATGGCTCCGGTCGGCTCGTATGAATCGCTGATGGCAGCTGTCGGCGGCGGGGCGGACTCTGTTTACTTCGGTATAGAGGGGCTGAATATGCGTGCTCGTTCGTCGAACAACTTCACCACCGACGATCTGCGCCGGATAGTCTCCATCTGCCGCGAGCACGGCATCAAGAGCTATCTGACGGTAAACACGGTGATCTACGACGAAGACATCCCGTTGCTGCACGAGATAATAGATGCGGCGAAGGCAGCCGAGGTGTCTGCCATCATTGCATGCGACGTGGCGGCGATGAGCTATGCCCGCAGCATAGGGCAGGAGGTGCACCTCTCCACGCAGCTCAACATCTCGAACGCCGAGGCACTGAAGTTTTACGCCGGGTTTGCCGACGTGGTGGTGCTTGCGCGTGAGCTGAACCTGCGGCAGGTGGCAGAGATACACCGCAGGATAGAGGAAGAGCATATCACAGGTCCGGGCGGCAGTGCGGTGCGCATCGAGATGTTTGCCCACGGGGCATTGTGCATGGCTGTTTCGGGCAAGTGTTATCTCAGTCTCCACGAGATGAACGCCTCTGCCAACCGCGGAGCCTGCATGCAGATATGCCGCCGAGGGTATACGGTGAGAGACCGCGAGAGCGGCATGGAGCTGGACATAGAGAACAAATATATCATGTCGCCGAAGGATCTGAAGACAATACATTTCATCAACAAGATGATGGATGCCGGCGTCAGGGTGTTCAAGATCGAAGGGCGTGCCCGCGGACCCGAATATGTGCGCATCGTGACGGAGTGTTACAAGGAGGCAGTGAGGGCATGTTGCGACGGGACATACAGCGAGGAGAAGATTGCCGCTTGGGACGAACGTCTTCGGAGTGTGTTCAACCGAGGCTTTTGGGACGGATATTATCTCGGGCAGCGGCTCGGGGAATGGAGCAACAAGTACGGCTCCGCCGCAACAAAGAGGAAGGTATATGTTGCAAGAGGCATAAAATACTTCAGCGGCATAGGCGTGGCAGAGTTTGAGATGGAGTCAGGCGAGCTGAACGCAGGCGACGAGATACTCATCACCGGTCCGACCACCGGCGCGTTGATGCAGACGGCTGACGACATACGCGTAGACCTGAAGACGGTGGAGAAGACGGTGAAGGGTGAGAGGTTCTCCATCAAGGTAAGGGAGAAGGTGCGCCCCTCCGACCGACTGTATAAGATGGTGCCGAACAACGAAAACGAACCAATATGAAGAAGGAATATATATTTAAGCACACGGACAAGGTGCGCGACTATGAGTGCGACCTTCAGGGGGTGGTGAACAACGCCAACTATCAGCATTACATGGAGCATACACGCCATGAGTTTCTCGAGTCGCTGGGAGAGAACTTCGGTGCCCTTCACGAGAGGGGGCTCGATGCCTTTGTCTCGCGTGTGGTGATAGACTACAGGGTCTCGCTCCGTAGCGGCGACGGCTATGTCTCCTGTTTGAATGTATGTAAGGAGGGAGTGAAGCTGGTGTTCGAGCAGGACATATACCGCATGGCTGACGGCGTGCTCGCTGCCCGTGGGAGGGTGGAGTCTGTCGCGGTGCTCAACGGCAAGCTGACCCGCGGCGAATATTTCGACGAGTTGTTACGACGGATACAATCAAAGAGGCAGGATAGCATATGACGGACAACAGACTTTACCAAATCGGACTGACTATGATAAACGGGGTGGGCGACGTGCTTGCCCGAGGGCTTCTGCAGGCATGCGGCGACGCGGAGGCAGTGTTCACCGAGAGGCGCGGGGCATTGGAGAAGATCCCGGGCTTCGGACCAACCACGGCTGCTGCCATCAAAAACCCCGAGGTGTTGCGGCAGGCAGAGAAGGAGCTGGTCTTCGTAGAGAAGAATAATATCGACTGCCTCTTCATCACGGACGAGCGTTATCCGCACAGGATGAGGGAATGTGCGGATGCTCCGGTGATGCTCTATTCCAAGGGCAGAGCCGACCTCAACGCTGCGCACGTCATCAGCGTTGTGGGGACACGTCACGCCACGGAGTATGGCAGGGCAATGACCGACGAGATGATACATGCTCTATCCATCTCTTTCCCCGACCTTTTGGTTGTTAGCGGACTGGCATACGGCATCGACGTATGTGCACACAGGGCAGCTCTCAGGGAAAACCTCCCGACTGTAGCAGTGCTGGCACATGGGATGGACCGCATCTATCCGCCGGCACACCGCTCCGTGGCAGTGGAGATGCTGGGGCGCGGAGGGCTGCTGACGGAGTTTCGCAGCGCGACGGAGCCTGACAGACCAAACTTTGTACGCCGCAACAGGATTGTTGCCGGAGTGTCGGAAGCAACGATTGTGGTTGAGTCTGCCGAGAGGGGCGGCTCGTTGATCACTGCCGACATAGCTTTCTCATACGGACACGACGTGTATGCCTTCCCGGGCAGGACGAGCGACTAC
>CAVIFD010000291.1:0-2979 GCA_963641545.1 bacterium
GCTCGAGAAGGAGCCGTTTGTTGCGGCTGGCACGATAGTTCAAGTCGCACGTGTTGGCAAGCTCTATTGCCCTGTACAGCAGTCCGTCCTGACACCGAGCAGCCATAGCCTTGTAACGCTCGCGGATGGACGAGCCCACCTCGAAGAGCACCAGCGTTGCTTCGTCTTTGCATACCAACAAGTCGCGGAAGTGCGATGCCAGCCCCGTAATGACGTTTTGTCCGTCGAAACCCCGAGCAAGTATCTCGTTGAGCGTCAAGAGGGCTTCGCGCACATTGCCTGAAAGGACAGACTCCGTAAGGCGGAAGTAGTATTCGTAGTCGAGCACATTGAGATTGTCGATAACGGCACGGTAGGTGATGTTGCCGCCCGTGAAGCTGACAACCTGGTCGAATATAGACAGAGCGTCGCGCATGCCGCCGTCTGCCTTCTGCGCGATAACGTTCAGGGCTTCAGGCTCGGCAGTGACATGTTCCTCTCTTGCCACGTACTCGAGATGCTCCACCATATCCTGCACGGAGATACGTGAGAAATCATATATCTGACAACGCGAGAGGATGGTGGGCAACACCTTGTGCTTCTCGGTTGTTGCAAGCACGAAGAGCGCGTGTCGGGGAGGTTCCTCCAACGTCTTAAGGAAGGCATTGAAGGCGGCAGAGCTGAGCATGTGCACCTCATCGATGATGAATACCTTGTAACGGCCTATCGCCGGCGGTATGCGTACCTGATCTATAAGGAGACGAATGTCGTCAACCGAGTTGTTGGAGGCAGCGTCCAGCTCGTGGATGTTATACGAACGTCCTTCGTTGAAAGCCCGGCACGACTCGCAGTCGTTGCATGCCTCGCCGTCCTCGGTAGGGTTCAGACAGTTTATCGTTTTAGCAAAGATACGCGCGCACGAGGTCTTGCCCACCCCGCGCGGACCACAGAAAAGGTAAGCATGGGCAAGCTTGCCACTCTGTATCGCGCCGCGAAGCGTTGCGATGAGCGACTTCTGCCCCACGACACTTCGAAAAGTCGACGGACGATACTTCCTCGCAGATACTATGTAGCCTTCCATACGCTGCTTTTTGTTTGCTGCGGACAAAGGTATGCAAAATAATTCGGTTACCTTTGCGCCCCAGCAATATGAAGTACGTATGTCGCGTCTGAAGGACTTTTACGACAGATACCTGTCGAAGATAAATACATATTGGTTAGTTGTCATCGTGTTCCTCGTCCTCACCTTCACGGTGGGCGACAGCAGTCTGTATATGCGTTACACCTACGACGAGAAGATACGCGAGCTCGAGAACGAGATTGACCACTACCGAAAAGAGATCGAGACGAATACCGCAAAGATCAAGGCACTGCGTACCGACAAGGAAGGGCTCGAACGCTTTGCACGCGAGGAATACCTTATGAAGAAGCCGGACGAGGACTTGTATATCATCAAAGGACGAGAATGAACGAGAAGGCAAGAGGCATCATCTTCACAGTGTGCGGCACGCTTGCGCTGCTTGGTGCGGCACTGTTTCTCACCGGGTGGACCGTCGCGACGTATATGTTTGCCGTGGGCTCTGCCGGAGTGGCGGTGTGCTTTCTCACGATGCCGACCCTCGGATTGTCGCTGCGCCGCCGCCGTCTTCATCGTTTCAACGTGATTGCCTCACTCCTGCTGCTCGGCGCGTCCTACTTTATGTTCAAGGGCAAAACGGAATGGATACTATGTCTCACCATTGCCGCCATCTTCCTGCTCTACTCCTCCTTTGCCTCCGCAGGGAAAGACGAGTGACACGTTTTTTGCCGTCTCCCCGAGAAGGGAAAAACCAACTTTTCAAGAAGAAAAACACCTGTTTTTCGGGCAGGGAAAAACCTGCTCGTAAAGTAGCCGAAAAACTACTCCTCGAGTAGATGTTTGTCTACTTACCGAGTAGACGATCGTCTACTTATCGAGTAGATGAGTGTCTACTCGAGGAGTAGATTTCACCCCTCCCGAGAAGCCCCTCCGGCAGTGCCCCTCGAGCAGTGTTTTGTTTCGTCCGAAAGTTTTGTTGATTTGTACTGATAACATCTCAAGGATGTGCTTACTTTTGCGCCCCGAAGAAGCCCCTCGACAAAGAGGGGTTTATCATGTATAACAATTTAATCATCAATTATGTTGAAGAACTTCAAGTTTGTAGGCTTGTTGTTGTTGGCAGGTGCCTTGGGCTTCCCGGGATACGCTGACGCGAAGGTGGAAGCCACAACAAGCATCTCCCAACAAAGCGGGAGAGTTGAGGGTACTGTAGTAGACGAGTTCGGACCTGTTGCCGGCGCGTCGGTAGTAATTAAAGGTACGACTAACGGAATCATGACCGACATGGACGGTAAGTTTTCGTTAGACGGCGTAAAGAGCGGGGATATCATTCAGGTATCATTCGTTGGGTACGCCACGCAGGAGGTGGTGTACGCCGGCGAAGCATCCTTAAAGATTGTCCTTAAGGAGAGCTCGCAGGCATTGCAAGAAGTGGTAGTCACCGCTATGGGTATCAAGCGTGAGTCGAAGACGTTGGCATACTCGGCACAGACGGTAGGAGGCAAAGAGCTTAACGAGAACAAGAACGTTAACATCATAAACTCCTTGCAAGGCAAAAGTGCGGGACTACAGATCACCCCTAATGCGACGGGAGCAGGAGGTGCTTCCAAAATACTGTTCCGTGGTAATAAGAGTATCAGTGGCAGCAACCAGCCGTTGGTTGTTGTGGATGGTGTCCCACTGATGATGAACGTTAATACCACGCAGATAGACGGCAACTACGGGGGGCAGCACGACGGTGGTGACGCAATGAGTACCATCAACCCCGACGACATCGCACAGATAACGTTGCTGAAAGGTGCTTCGGCAGCTGCCCTTTACGGTGCAGTAGCTGCCAACGGTGCCATCATGATCACCACGAAATCGGCACAGTCGGGTAAAGTGGCAATAAACGTATCAAGCAATACGACGATGGAGAACGC
>CAVIFD010000292.1:0-2978 GCA_963641545.1 bacterium
GTAATTGATACATCGTTAACTCCTATTGTGAGTCAACTTTTTTCAGTCAAAGACAAGTTAGTTCTTTCGAGCAAAAGAGCTAACTCTTTTGACTGAAAGAGTCAGCTCTTTTGAAAAAGGGGATTCGAACGAAGACAATCCGACTATTTGTATTCCTTCCTTATCGAGGCAGCTATTTCTGCCAACTCATCGCCGGAGAGCGACAGCTTCTTGCCGCCGAAATACATATCCGACTCCTTGGTTATAGGGATCAGGTGGATATGTGCGTGAGGCACTTCAAGCCCCATCACGGCGATGCCGACACGCCTGCAACTGATTGCTGCTTCCTGAGCACGCGCCACGCGCTTGGCAAAAGCCATCATGCGCCCCAGCAGGGCATCGTCCAAATCGAAAATGTAGTCGGTCTCCTCTTTCGGGATAACGAGAGTATGACCCTTTGCCACAGGGTTTATATCCAAAAAGGCAAAGAACTCATCGTTTTCCGCAATCTTATGGCAGGGGATCTCGCCTGCCACTATCCTACTGAATATTGTTGCCATTATGTGTTCCTCCGGTTATATCAAATCGAAATCTCCATCACTTCAAACGACATCATGCCCGACGGCACTTTTATCTCCACCACGTCGCCGACCTTCTTACCCATAAGCCCCTTGGCTATCGGAGTGCTCACCGCAATCTTTCCTTCCTTGAGGTTTGCTTCAGAGTCGGACACCAACGTATATGTCATCACTGCGTTGTTCTTCGTGTTGCGAATCTTCACCTTGTTCAATATCTGAACCTCCTTTGTCTGAATACGCGACTCATCAATCAGACGCGCATTGGATATAAGCCCCTTCAGTTGAGCCAGCTTGGCTTCCATAATGCCTTGTGCTTCCTTTGCCGCGTCGTATTCCGCGTTCTCGGACAAGTCTCCCTTATCTCTCGCTTCAGCAATCTGAGCCGAAATCTCGGGGCGTTTCACGGTTTCCAAATAGTTGATCTCGGCTAAAATTTTGTTGTAGCCGTCTTCTGTCATATAACTAACAGCCATAATAAATCCTCCTAATCTTTATTTATCAGTTTGTTTTTCAGAGCACAGATTTCACTTCTGCTTCCAGTTTCTTTACATCGTCTACACGTTTCACTAAGTTTCCTTTGCGGTCGAGAATGAAGATCGCAGGCAGCTGCTTCACGTTATACAGTCCGGCAATCTGCGAATACACCGACTGCGGGTCGCGCACTGCCACCCACGGCAGGTTCGACGCGGCGTTTTTCCAGAAATGCAGATCCGCATCCAACGACACCTGATAGATCTCCAACCCTCCGGAGTGATATTTCGAGTACAACTCCCCGAGTGCCAGGTTTAGTGCCGGAGACCACTCTGCCCGGTATGCAGTGAAGTTGATGATAACCGTCTTCCCCTCGGCAACGGACGAGAGCTTGACCATTTCTCCTTTCAAGTTCGGCAGCTCGATGTCCACAAAACCAACCTCCGTCATCTTGACATCGTCCAAGTTCATGGGACGCTGTGCGCGGAGCACCTTCATCGACTGCAGCGTGAGGTTGTACAGATGTTTCGAGCGCGGACTTTCCGGATAGAAATGATTGTAGCTTGTGGCAACTGCGCCGTACGCCCGCACATCGTCGCGGTCATACAGGTCGAAAAACAAAAGCCCGTCGATCTGCTGAAACAAAGCATAGTAGGCAACCGTCGACATCGGAGCTGCGTAGATGTATTTGCGCGCAACCTCCTTATATGCTTCCACCGTTTGGGCAATCCTTGCCTGATATGCAGTGTCTGTGATATGCTTGTCTTCGTGTTCTCTGCGCAGCTTGCCGATGGCCTGATTGGCATCCAGCTGAGCCAGCGTAATGTTTTTTATTGCTTTACAGTTCTCAGAACCTTCCACTGTATAAGACGTGGCGAAAGTCCCTGCGTCGGCAGCGATTGTAACCGTCTCCGTCGAATCGATTGCGAAGTTGATCTTCTGATTGTCCAAACGCAAACGGTAGAAATCGGGGAAGTCGGGCTGCTTGTGCGTGAACTTAAACTTGCCCACAGCCGTGAGCTTGACAGAATCCACCGGCTCGACACCGGATATACCGACATTTTCCAAATACAGCGTTTGACCGTCCGCACCGGACACCACACCCTTCACCGTGAAACGATGCGCGTCGTCGCAGGATGTGACGAGCGGCATACTTATCCCGGTAACCAACAGGAGACAAGCCCCGACAGCAGACTTCAAATCATTGACTACGTGTTTCATCATGCTTCTCTTTACTGATACTCGTTCGTAATTGAACCGCAAAAATACATTATTTTACAATTCCGACATCACTATTCTTGAAATCTTATCCCGTTTCGCCCTAAAAAAGGGTTCTTGCGCCGTTTTATTTTCTCCTTCACCTGTTCGTAGGTAAAGTTTCACTACATTTGCGCCGATTTTTACAGAAAAAAGATATAGAAAAACGAGAAGATTATGCTTAATCCGATTAACAAGACAATCACGTTGGCTGATGGCAGAACCATCACCATCGAGACCGGGAAATTGGCAAAACAGGCAGACGGCGCAGTTACCGTGCGAATGGGTAACACAGTGTTGCTGGCTACCGTCTGCGCAGCGAAAGATGCAAACCCCGGTGTTGACTTCATGCCGTTGCAGGTTGACTACAAAGAGAAGTATTCCGCTTTCGGACGTTTCCCCGGCGGGTTCACAAAGAGAGAAGGGAAGGCTTCCGACTATGAAATTCTGACGGCACGTCTCGTGGACCGCGCATTACGTCCGCTGTTTCCGGACAACTATCACGCAGAAGTATATGTAAACGTTATCCTGTTTTCTGCCGACGGCGAAGACATGCCCGACGCTCTTGCCGGTTTGGCTGCATCCGCTGCCTTGGCAGTGTCCGACATACCGTTTGGCGGACCTATCTCGGAAGTGCGTGTGGCACGTGTCGACGGTAAGTTTATCATCAACCCAACGTCCCCGGAATTGGAA
>CAVIFD010000293.1:0-2975 GCA_963641545.1 bacterium
CATACATATCCACATGCACCTCGCTGCCTTGAATGAGATAGTCGCGATGGGCAAGTGCGTTCACCACGGCTTCCAACACACTGCGCTCCATGTATTCGGTCGTTTCACCGATATATTTCCTGATGTCCATATTCTGTCAGATGGTTGGGCTTGTTCATGTCTTTTATTGTATTCGCTTGCGAAATAATGGCTTTTCTGTGAATAAAGCATGGTTTTTATAAAATAAGACGCATTGCCTACCCCGAAAAGCAATATAAATATGTGTGGGCTGGAGATTTGTGGTCTTCATGAAAGCATTTTACCTTTGCACATGATAACATGATTTACAAACTCCTTAATTATTCCCGGACATGAAGGAACTTAAATGCCCCAAATGTGGAAACGTATTCCAAGTTGATGAGTCGGACTATGCTTCTATAGTCTCTCAGGTAAAGAACGCCGAATTTGAAGCCGAGATTGAACGTCGTCTCGTTGAGATGAACAAACGTCTCATGGCTGAGCAGAGATTGGCAACAACTCAGACAGAGAAGAGCTTCCAAGCACAGCTCTCCAAGAAAGACATTCTTCTTGGGGAGAAGGATGCCGTCATCGAGCGGATGAAGACTGAAAGCGAAGGACAGATTGCACGTGTCAAAGGAGAGCTGAACGCAGAGATAGAGCGTCTGAAGATGCAGCTCGAAAACATCGAGAGCCGGAAGCAGAGCGAACTGACCATTGCCCTTGCTGAAAAAGACCAAACCATTGCAGCGCTGAACTCGACCATTGCGCAAAGTGGCGACAAGCTCCAATTGGCAGTGATGGAGGAACGCGGCAAGGCACAGCAGAGCGTGCAGGAGAAAGAAGCGGAACTGAGCCGGTTGCGCACAGCTTTTGAGCTGGAGAAACGCGAGGCGCAGATCCACGAAACGGCATTGGAGAAACGTTATAAGGACGAGCTGCGCATGAAGCAGGAGCAGGTGGATTATTACAAGGATTTGAAGACCCGCATGTCCACCAAGATGGTTGGCGAGACGCTGGAGCAGCATTGCAGCATTGAGTTTGAGCAATATATCCGCCCGATGATGCCTAATGCCTACTTCGACAAGGACAACGATGCTACTGACGGTACGAAGGGTGACTTCATCTTCCGCGATTCGGAAGACGGCACGGAGTATATCTCCATCATGTTTGAGATGAAAAACGAGATGGACACTACTGCCATTAAGCGCAAGAACGACGACTTCTTGAAGAAACTCGACGAGGACAGACGCAAGAAAGGATGCGAGTTTGCCGTGTTGGTGAGTCTCTTGGAGGCGGACAATGAGCTTTATAACAATGGCATTGTAAACAAGAGCCATCTCTATGAGAAGATGTACGTCATCCGTCCGCAGTTCTTCGTTCCCTTCATAAACCTGTTGGTGCAAGCCTCGAAGAAGAGTCTTGAATACAAGAAGCAGCTTATCCTGGCGCAGAGCAAGGAGGTCGATGTGACCAACTTCGAGGCTAAGATTGAAGACTTCAAGAGCAAGTTCGGTCGCCACTATCAACTGGCTTCCGCCAAGTTTGAAGCCGCGATCAAGGATATTGATGCGACCATTGCGAAGCTACAGAGGGTCAGAGACGAACTGATAGGCTCGGAGAACAATCTGCGTTTGGCAAATAAAGACACGGAAGATCTTACAATCCGCAAGCTCACCTACAAGAACCCCACGATGAAGGCAAAGTTTGAGGAAGCAAGAAAGACAGATTTATGAGGTCATATTTTGAAAGGGTTAGCCCTTTTGAGTAAAAGGGCTAACCCTTTTGCTCAAAACGGTTAGCCATCCTGTTTCAAAAGAGCTGACTCTTTTGATCAAAACAGTCAGCTCTGACTTTGAAAAGCATTACCTTTGTCCGCCGGAGAAACATATCGCAGGACATACTCAATACACAACATATTAAATGGAAAAGAAATGCTTAGTCTCTATCGATCAATGTTCCAAAGAGGACATTCTTCGTATCCTCGACAATGCCGCGAAGTTTGAGGAAAACCCGAACCGTAAGGTGTTGGAAGGAAAAGTTGCAGCCACATTGTTTTTCGAGCCGTCGACACGCACCCGCCTGAGCTTCGAGACGGCGGTCAACCGCCTTGGCGGACGGGTCATCGGGTTTCAGGATGCCTCGACCACCAGTTCTTCGAAAGGGGAGACGTTGAAGGACACAATCCTTATGGTCAGCAATTATGTCGACCTTATCATCATGCGTCATCACCTTGAAGGTGCTGCGCGTTATGCTTCGGAAGTGACCGACATACCCATCATCAATGCCGGAGACGGGGCAAACCAGCATCCGTCGCAGACGATGCTCGACCTCTATTCGATAAAAAAGACCCAAGGGCGGCTCGACAACCTTACGATTACCATGGTGGGCGACCTTAAATACGGGCGCACGGTGCATTCGCTGATTGTCGGCATGTCGCACTTCAACCCCACGTTCCATTTCGTGGCACCCGACGAGCTTCGCATGCCTGACGAATACAAGAACTTCTGCGATGCGCACGGCATAAGGTATTACGAGCATACCGCTTTCGACGAAGACGTCATCAACCTCTCCGACATCCTCTATATGACTCGCGTTCAACGCGAGCGTTTCACCGACTTGGAGGAATACGAACGGGTGAAGAATGTGTATATCCTGCGCAACAAGATGCTTGAGGGAAGCCGCGAGAACCTGCGTATCCTCCATCCGCTGCCTCGGGTAAACGAGATTGCATACGATGTGGACGATAACCCGAAAGCCTACTATATCCGGCAGGCACGGAACGGGTTGTTCGCACGCCAGGCGATTATTTGTGAAGTATTGGGTATTCAAATATAAAGAAGTCATGTCAGCAGAAAAGAAAAAAGAGTTGCAGGTAGCCGCCTTGGAGAACGGCACTGCCATCGATCATATCCCGCCCGAAGTGTTGTTTAAGGTAGCCAAGATGTTGGGGCTCGAGAACACGGACAACACTATCA
>CAVIFD010000294.1:0-2964 GCA_963641545.1 bacterium
GTTGCAATACGTCCGCCCGCTGCGCCATGCCAGGATGACGATTGCAACAAAGGTGACAGCGGCAATGATGAACGTAGGCAGACTGCGCAGCCACACATCCCTCTCGTAGAACGCGTAGCTATCCACGCGCTCGGCAAGATATGCCAGGAGGTTGTTCCCCAAAATATAAACGGGCGAGAAGAGGTTTTGCGCAATGCGTCCGTACGAACTGTAGGGCGCAAGCAATGCCACCAACGACCCCACGCCGGCAATCAATGCCGCAACAAACACTGCCAATACGCCATAGCGCAGCCACGCCACCTCCGGCGAGTAACTGAAGCGGTATGCCTTCTTCTTGCGCCTGCCGCTAAGCCACGACACGATGTCCTGAAACACGCCCATGGGGCATATCACGGAGCAATACATGCGCCCCGCTATCAGTGTAAGCACCACGAGGCCCAGCACCACCCCCACGTTCAAAGCCAACAAGGCGGGAAGCAGCTGCACCTTTGCTGTCCATCCCAACCATGCGTGAATCGTTCCCGTAAAATCGAGGAACAAAGCCGTTACTGCCACGAAGAACAGCACGGCGAGTGTCAATCTGATTTTTCTCAGCATAAGATATTCTCTGTTTATTTCAGTTTGTTGTATTCTTCATCCGTCACGGCTTCGAGCCATTCGTTGGAAGCACCCTCGGAGGGGACGGCAATGGCTATGTGTTGAAACCACGAGTCGGCAGCTGCCCCGTGCCAGTGCTTCACCCCGGCAGGGATGTTCACCACGTCGCCCGGGCGGAGCTTGCGGGCAGGCTTCTCCCATTCCTGATACCAACCCTCGCCGCCCACGCAGATAAGGATCTGACCGCCCTTGTGGTGGATATGCCAATTGTTGCGACAGCGCGGCTCGAACGTGACGTTCGACATGGGAAGACCTTCCTTGAGCAGCGGAGCCAGATAGCTGTTACCCGTAAAATAACGGGCATAAGCCGTGTTCGGCTCTCCTTTGGGGAACATCGGTTTTTCCACAGGTTTCCCTTCGTTGAACGGTTCGCCAAAGACCTCGGCAATGGCTTTGGCTGCGCGATAAGACTCCGTCCCGCCCACTTTCTCAGCCAACACACGGGGGATGGCGTGTATCTCTTCGTCCGTGACACCCATGTTTCTTGCACCGCTGATATGTGACCTCAGCTGCGACTCAACGCCGGAAAGCGAAGCCAGTGCACTGACGGTCACAACCTCGCGCTCTGCGTGGGTAAGCACGTCGCGGGCAAAGATGTCGCCGAAAAGATGCGCCTTGAGATAGTAGTCCGTAGCCGGAGCGAAAGCATAGTCGAAAGGCTCGCCGCCACGGAGCCGGGTCTGCACCTTCGCGCCTTGCTCCAGCGCGTCATATTGAGGAGAGAGCGGCGTGGCATCTTTTCCTTGTGTGTCTTCGATCCCTTTCGCCTTACGCTCGGCAAGGACTGTCTGCAATGCGCCGAGACCGTTCAGGCTGCGCGGAAATCCTGTATAGGCATAAAGATGCGAAAGGGCTTCTTTCGCCTCATTGATGCTCAGCCCGCCATCAAGGGCTTCTGCGAGAGCAGTCTTCAACCGTTCGATATCGCCCTTTGCTTCCAGTGCGGCGATGACTACCAAGTGTTGTTGCTTACTGCCAAGTGCGTTCATGTCGTTTTCTGCTTTTATCACTGATGTGCCATCCGTTATTGCAATGAGCAATGTCAAGGCGGCAATTCCGATCGTTTTGTTCATGGATTTACTGTGTTTCAACGCCGCAAAAGTACAATACATATGATGTAGGCAGACATATACGTATTGCGGGAGCTGTTACCATTTTTGCGGAAAGGGGTAACCCCGTGGGTGGTTTTTGGCTAATTTTGCCGGCACAATCAGAAAACATTATGGACGACGAATTTGATATAAGGGACACCCGCGTGCCGGAGAGTGAGCGGGAGTACGAGAACGCGCTCCGCCCCCTTTCTTTTCACGACTTCAGCGGACAGGCAAAGGTTGTCGAGAACCTGAAGGTGTTTGTGATGGCTGCCCGCATGCGGGGGGAGGCGTTGGATCATGTGCTGCTGCACGGACCTCCCGGACTGGGCAAGACAACGCTGTCGAACATCATTGCCAACGAGCTGGGAGTGGGGTTCAAGGTCACTTCCGGTCCGGTGCTCGACAAGCCGGGCGACCTGGCAGGCGTGCTCACCTCGCTGGAGAAGAACGACGTGCTTTTCATCGACGAGATACACCGCCTCAGCCCTGTGGTGGAGGAATATCTCTATTCCGCGATGGAAGACTATCGGATCGACATCATGATCGACAAGGGGCCGAGTGCGCGTTCCATACAGATAGACCTGACTCCCTTCACGCTGGTTGGCGCAACCACGCGCAGCGGACTTCTGACCAGCCCTCTGCGTGCCCGCTTCGGCATAAACATGCACCTCGAATACTACGAGATGGAAACGCTGACGAAGATTGTGCTCCGCAGTGCGGACATCCTGAACGTGCGGTGCGAACGCAGTGCGGCAAGCGAGATTGCTTCCCGCAGCCGCGGCACGCCCCGTATTGCCAATGCCCTGCTGCGCCGCGTGCGCGACTTTGCGCAGGTGAAAGGCTCGGGCGAGATCGACAAGGCCATTGCCTGCTATGCCTTGGAGGCGTTGAACATCGACCGCTACGGGCTGGACCAAATAGACAACAAGCTGCTTACAACCATCATCGACAAGTTTGGCGGCGGACCTGTTGGGCTTACCACCATCGCCACGGCTTTGGGCGAAGACCCGGGGACGATAGAGGATGTATACGAGCCCTTCCTCATCAAAGAGGGCTTTATCAAACGCACGCCGCGAGGCCGCGAGGTGACCGAGTTGGCTTATACTCACCTGGGGCGTAAGCGTGACGAACGACAGGGTTTTTTATTCGATTAAGTTATTATGGCCGGAGGAATGAAGCGACTCGCAGGAGAGACTGCGATTTACGGCATCAG
>CAVIFD010000295.1:0-581 GCA_963641545.1 bacterium
AGTCCCGCCGCTGAGAGGGCGGATTTCTGCAAGAAATTTCTTCTATTCATGGTATTACCCTTTTGTTGTTATGTGCTAAAAAACAGCGCCGCAATTATACGGAAAATAATCCTACATTTGCGCCCGCAATTTTGAAAAGGGAATGGCAGCAACAGATTGGAACGTGTTATACACCGCCCCTCGGGCAGAGAAGCAAGTGAAAGAACGCATAGATGCTCTCGGTGTAGAGTGTTTCCTTCCGCTCCACCGCACGCCGCGTGTGTGGTCCGACAGGATAAAGATTGTCGAAGTTCCGCTGTTCAATTCCTATGTGTTTGTCCGCTGCACCGACGAAGTGCTTCGCCGCCTGCTCAAAGTCTACGGCGTTTCCCGCATAGTATATTACGACAGCAAGCCGGCTATAGTCCGACAGAAAGAGATTGAAGTGATACAGGATTTTCTCGTTCAGGCAGCCAACCGCGTTCTTTGCCCGGGCGATGAGGTGGAGATACTCGTAGGTGCAATGAAGCACGTGTCGGGAAAGATCAAGAGAATAAAGAAGAAACATCTGCTGCTCTACCTTGAGCAGCTGGGAGCTACCG
>CAVIFD010000295.1:591-2954 GCA_963641545.1 bacterium
GCGTAAAACTGGATGAGGTGGCTCCTGTGAACCGAATGAAATAAAGAGATGCGGGGTGGGAGCGAAGCCGCAATGCGCGCTACCGGTTGTTCTTCCGTTGGTTTTTGGCGTCTTCCTTTGCGAGAAGGACAACGTTGTAGACAAAGTCGGTTATCCATTCTTCGGAATATCCCAACGTCTCCTTGTATTTGCGAATGCTCCAAGCGGTCTTTTGCACGCTCACTTCCTTCCATTCCGAACGTGTCACGATCTCGTGGATTGTCTTTGCCGTCTGATGATACAGCAGCTTCTTAACCAACATGGAGAAGCGAAATTTCCACTGCATAAGGTTGTCGAGCAGAGAGAACAAATCGCCGCAGAACCCTTGGAAGAGGAAGAAGTACGACTTGATGTCGTTCTGCGTCCGGCAGTTCTTCTTCACCGAAGCATCTATCTCCTTGAAGAAACTTTCCTTCAGCCCGTAGTCCTGCATCAACACCTTGCGGACGCGCGATTTCTCGGCAACGCCCGGCTTGTTGTTTTGCGTCGGTATCTTCAGCATCCTTTTGAAAAGAGCCATATCGGCGAGGATATTGATATTGGTTATCCCCAGCTGCACAGCCATGACCGCCTGATAGTACACACGGACGAGCGAAACGAACTCCTCGACGTTACCTTTCGAAGGAACCTCCGTTTCGTTTTTTTCTCTCCTAAAAAGTTTGGAAATGATATTCATGCGGACCTTAGTTGAGCGGTAAGCGGGGTTCGAACCCGTGACCTTCGGCTTGGGAAGCCGACGCTCTACCAACTGAGCTACTACCGCGCTTGAGTGCGACAAAAGTAGGTATTTCTTTTCTTTTATCGGTATCTTTGGCGTCGAAATATTTTATCGGATATGAAGAAAGAGAAACTTACGCTTGTCAAGGTAGGCGGGAAGATAGTAGAGGAAGAAGAGACGCTGAAGGATTTGCTTCGCGATTTCTCGCGCATAGAAGGTTTTAAGGCATTGGTGCATGGCGGAGGGCGTTCGGCAACGAAGCTGTCGGAAAGGTTAGGCATAGAAAGCCGGATGGTAAACGGACGAAGGGTGACGGATGCCGAGACTCTGCGTGTGGTGACGATGGTGTATGGTGGCTTGGTAAATAAAAATATTGTTGCCGGTTTGCAGGCACTCGGCGTAAATGCGTTGGGGCTTACGGGAGCCGACATGAACATTATACGCTCGGAGAAACGTCCGGTGGCAGAGGTGGATTACGGTTTCGTTGGGGATGTAAAGGCGGTGAATGCCGACTTGCTCGCGATGCTTATCCGCGAGGGGATTGTCCCCGTGCTGGCACCCCTGACGCACGACGGCGAGGGACATATACTCAACACCAATGCCGACACGATTGCCGGAGAGACTGCCAAAGCCCTGGCAAAACATTTTGATGTGACGCTTGTGTTCTGCTTCGAGAAGAAAGGAGTATTGCGGGATGAGACGGACGACGAGAGCGTGATCCCAAGTCTCAGCTGCGCGGAGTTCCGCCGTTTGGTGGAAGAAGGAGTTATCCAAGGAGGGATGATCCCTAAGTTGGAGAATGCTTTCGAGGCTGTCGATGCCGGAGTAAAGGAAGTTATCATCACGCAGGCATCCGAGCTTCGCGGGGGAAAAGGTACCCGGGTCTGCTGAAACAAAAAAGCGAGGGAAGCCGAATGCCGACTTCCCTCGCTTCATATATCCTCACACCGTCCTTACAGACTTCTTATCTTCACGTTGCGGAACCAGATAAGCGAATCGCCGTGTTTGCCTTGCAGACCGATATGTCCCTTGGTCGGGAGCTCTGCGAAAGGCTTCGGGAGCCAGCCCGGGATGTCGCTGCCGTCGGGATTTACCTTCCCTGAGGTCCATTTGCTCATGTCCATTTCCGTTACCTTCTTGCCGTTGAGGATTACGGTGATGTGCTGACCGGCACATTTCACGCGCATGTGGTTCCACTCCCCGGGTTTCTTCACCACCTTGTCCTGCTTTGCTCCGAGGTGACCGTAGATGGCACCGCACTTCTCGTAAGGCTTGCCGTTGCCCCACTTCTCGCAATGGTCGTCGGCAATCTGCACTTCCAAGGAGTTCGGAATCCAGTCCTCGATGTCGGTACAGTAGACAACCACGCCGCTGTTCGTCCCGTTGTCCGTCTTGAACTCGAGGTCCACTTCAAAGTTCTCGTACTCCGTCTTTGTCCAGATCGACTCGTCTTTGACAGCCGAAAGCACGCCGTCGGTTACGCTCCATACTTCCTTGTTGTAGACGGCGTCGGAGAGGTTTTCGCCAAACAACGGTTTCCACTTGTTCCCTGCGGCAGAAACACTCATGGCATCAATGCTGAGGATGCCCATGAAGAATGCTGCTA
>CAVIFD010000296.1:0-1126 GCA_963641545.1 bacterium
ATCTCTGCCCTTTCCCCGTATTGAGTGTGATTTTTTCATTTACCTATAAAAGACGGCGGTTTTTTAACATTCTTCCGTCTCTGATGCCGGCTGCCTGATTTCTTTTGGGGGTGATTGACACTTTATTGCCGAACTCGTATTTCGTCAAAACATATGTTTTCGGGGCAAAAGACATATACGTCCCGAAAAACGGAGTACCGACACTTTTAATAAAAAGTACCGATACTATTGAGCGAAAGTATCGGTACTCTTCATTTTTCTCATCAAGGAGAGTTTCAATTCAGCGGGCTATCTCCACCCACTCTCCGGCGCGGGTTTCGAAGGTAAGGACATCACCGTCGCGGGTGACACTGCCTGCGTTGCCTGTAACCGTCGCTTCGTCGGAGCCGAAAGGCGAGGCGAAACGAAGCACACCACCCTGCTCGGGAAAGATGCGCACGCGGGAGACCTCACCACCTTTCTTCTCTGCCGAAACAAGGAAGGCACCCATTGCACGGAGGTTACTGAACGAGACATCCGACCAGTCGGCAGGGATGGCAGGGAAGACGCGAATAATACCCGTGTGGCTCTGAAGCAGCATCTCCTGTATGCCGGCGGCAAAGGCGAAGTTGCCCTCGAGGGTGAACGGGCGGTAGGTGTATTTCGACTTGCCGCTCTTCGTTTGGTCGCCGTTCACATGGAATGTGTTGGGGAGGCAGAAGCACTCGGCAAAGGTGCGCAGGTCTTTGGCAGCCCCTTCACCGTCGAAGGCGCGTGCCTTCATGTTGGCAAGCCAGGCATAGGTGTAGCCCGTCCACCAGTCGGGACCGTAATCGTCGATCTTCTTGATGGTGGCACGGATAATCCTCCGGGCCTCCTCGCCCTGACTCCAATCGAGGAGCCCCAACGGATGTATTGCCATGGCGTGAGACAGGTGGCGGTGCGACTGGTTGTACGGATAGTCCACGGCAATAGACAACGACCCGTCTTTGTCCACTTCCAACTGAGGGAGCTGAGCCCCGACAGCCGCCCAATGGGCTGCCTCGCCGGCAAGGTCGAGCTCCGATGCCAGCTCGGCAGCGGCAGAGAAGGTAAACTGCATCAGCGACAGGTCGTAGTTGGTCATTTCCTTGAACCAGGCACGTAT
>CAVIFD010000296.1:1136-2931 GCA_963641545.1 bacterium
GGCACGTATCGAGTTCTCGTTTTTCTCCGGACTGGAGCTCATCGTCAGGCGGCGGACACCATTGTCGACAACGGAGATCTGCTCGAGATACGTGGCAACCTCTTTGATGAAAGGATAGGCACGGTCGCGCAGGAACTCGCGGTCCATGGAGTATTTCCAGTGGAGATAGAAATGCTGTGCCAGCCACGCGCCGGCAGTCTGCGACATGGAATATTGTATCCACCCGCCCATGGGCTCGCCTTGCAGGGTGCAGACACCCGGGACGTTCATGCCGTCCGTCTCGAAGTAGGTACGGGTGTATTTCTTGTAGACATCCATCTGGCTCCACAGGGTGTTAAGGAAGCCGAGACCCTCCTTCAGGTGGTTGCCCGTGTACGTGGGCCAGTAGCTGAGCTGCGTGTTCAGGTCGTGGTGGTAATCACCTTTCCAGGGCGGCAGCTTGCCGTTGTCTGCCGTCCATACAGCCTGCAGGGAGATGGGGTACGAGTGTTCGCGGGTGGCAGAGCCGAACTTATACATGTCGTTGTCGTATTGCTTCTGCAAGACAGTGTCGGGGAGCACCACGGCAGACGCTGCCCAATAGTTCCGCCAAAAGTCGAGGTGCGTCCGGTAGTCTTCCTCTACGCCGCGCGCCATCGCAGCCTCGGTCTTCTCCCCTGCCTTGTCATCGGTGAGAGATGAAGTCACGCTCCACACTCCGCAGAGCGTCTTTCCTCTCTGCTCCCAACGCAGATTCACGTCATACGAGAAGCCGCCCCAACCCTCTTGGTGGTACGTCACGTGATTGGCATCCTCGCTGACCTTGCCCTGCTCGTAGCCGAGGCGGATAAGATCCTGCCCCTCTACCACGGTGCTGTTGTCGTCACTTCGCCCTGCCTTGTAATCGGGCGGCACCAACCTCGGGACAACCCCCGAGGGCAGGTTCTCGAACACAAACCAGCCGATGGGCTCTGTGGCATGCACAAAGGTCTTCATCCTTGCCCCGCTGCCCCATGTCACTTCACAGAGAGCATCGCTGAGATAGAGATGCACCCCCGTGGGAGTGCCAAGCCCCTCAAGGGAGAACTCCAGCGCAGCTCCGGGTATCTTCGAAGGTGCCGGCTCGCGGTCGTAGGGCCAGTCGTATTTCTTGTTCACCGGCAGGTAGTCGCCCTTCATCACCTGCTCCCTCACCCAGGCAAAGCGGTTATGGTCCCCCGCGATGCTGTCCATCGGACGAAGGTCCCAAAGGTCCGTCCTGTCCAAAGAAAGGCGCAGCACAGTGTCGCGCTGCCACACAAGGGAGCCTACCGTGGCATTCCCCAGCGGCATGCCCTCGTCCCAGGTCTTCGAGAGTGTCGCGAAATGCATGTCGCTATCCGACGGCGTCACGGGCAAGTCTACCGCCGTGTTGCAAGCCGTCAACAGCCACACTCCCGCCATCATCATTATGTTCCTGTTCATCTTCCTATACCTTATATATTATGGCATCTGTTTCGCCACGCCTCAGAACAGAGATTTGGCAATGCCCATCTCCAGTCCCCGCAGCTCAGCCAACCCACGGAGGCGACCTATACAGGAGTAGCCCGGGTTGGTCTTCTTTCTCAAGTCGTCTATCATCTGATGCCCGTGGTCGGGGCGCACTGCAATGGAGCAGCCGCGCCTCTGCTGCAGAGTGAGCAGAGCTTTCATCACGCCGTACATATCCACGTCGCCCTCCAGGTGGTTTGCCTCGTAGAAGTTTCCTTCCGCGTCGCGCTTCGTGCTGCGCAGGTGGACAAAATCAATCCTATCACCAAAGCGTTCCATCATTCCG
>CAVIFD010000297.1:0-2929 GCA_963641545.1 bacterium
AAAAGTACTTTTCCGGTCTCATGCAATTTGCATGAAGGTGGAAAAGATATGATCACCCACTATTTTCGTTTTCACAGGGGAAAGATCGGCAGCTTTGCCGAGATCCGGCGCACGTACGCCCGAGAGAAGTGTTTTGGGCGCAGTCTCAATCCGTATGCAGTCCCATAAGCCTGCTTCCAAGAAGCTGTTCAGAAGCTTTGCGCCGCCCTCCACCAAAAGAGAGTTGAGCCCGCGGGCATACAGCTCGTGCATCACCTGCGGCAGAACGGGACGGTTGAAATCCATGGTGACATACTCCACATTTCCCCTGCTCACTGCCTCCTTTTCCGTAAAGAGAAGCGTCTTCACCGAGCCGTCGAGCAGATGATAATGTGTAGGGATGCGGAGCGTGCGGTCGAGCACCACCCTGACAGGGGAGTCTCCCACCCAATGGCGCACCGTCAGCGAAGGGTTGTCGAGCAGTGCCGTCTGCGTCCCGACCATGATGGCTGCCACCTCCGAACGCAGGTGGTGCACCGCGCGCCGCGTCTCGGGAGAAGACAGCGTAACTGCCGGCTCTGCGGGGTTTGTACGGCACTTATCCATGAAGCCGTCTGCGCTCTGCGCCCACTTCAGGCATATATACGGACGTTTCTTCTCTTGAAAAGTCATAAACGCCCTGTTCAGTGCGCGGGCTTCCTCTTCCATCACGCCGGTCACGACCTCCACACCTGCCTCGCGAAGCATCCCGACGCCCCTGCCGGACACTTCGGGGAAGGGGTCGAGACATCCTACCACAACACGCGGAATGTGTTTCTTCACGATCAGCTCTGCGCAAGGGGGTGTCTTGCCGTAATGCGAGCAAGGCTCCAAACTCACGTAGAGCGTCGCTTCCCTGAGAAGAGACTCATCACGTACAGAGGCTATCGCATTCACCTCGGCATGTGCCTCGCCGAACCTGCGGTGGTAACCCTCTCCTATTATCTTTCCATTGTGAACAATCACTGCCCCAACCATCGGATTGGGAGCCACGCTTCCGGCTCCGCAGCGTGCCAAAGCTATGCAGCGTGCCATGTATTTACGGTCTGCTTCAACCATTGCCTTTGTCGTATAAACTGTTTTTACCCTACTTTTGCGCCTAAAGAAAAATCCTGACATGACTGAAACCATCGAATACATACGCCGCACTCTCAACGGGTATTATCCGTCCGGCGAAATCAAGGCTCTCGTGAGATTGATAATGGAACGCGTGTGTGGTATCCTGCCATATCAGTTATACATGGGCAAAGGTAGAGATTTATCGGACAAGGAACGGACAGCCATCCGCAGCATCACGGAGCGGCTGACTGCATACGAGCCTGTTCAATATATCTTGGGGGAAACGGACTTCTGTGGCATCAAGTTCACGGTAACCCCCGCCGTCCTTATTCCTCGTCCGGAGACGGAAGAGCTGGTCGAGCTGATTGTGCGCGACTATCCCGAGGGAAACATCGACATTCTGGATATCGGCACGGGCAGCGGCTGCATTGCCGTTGCCCTCGGGAAGATGATACGCGGCGCGCGGGTCTCGGCAATCGACATCTCGCCGGAAGCCTTGGCCATTGCGCGGAAGAATGCCCTCCGTAATCACGTCGAGGTTGTTTTCCATGAAAGAGACATTCTCCGATCTGCGGAAGCGGCGGAAAGCATCAGTGCGATGTTCGACGTGATTGTCAGCAACCCTCCTTACGTGATGGAGAAAGAGAAGGCGGAGATGGAGAGGAACGTCCTCGGCTACGAGCCGCAGCTCGCATTGTTTGTTCCCGACGACGACCCGCTGTTGTACTACCGTCACATTGCCCGTTTTGCGCGCTGCAAACTAAAGGAAGGGGGGCGTCTGTATTTGGAGATAAACGCACAGATGGGCGATGCCGCCGTCCGCGAGCTGCGTATGATGGAATTTAATAGTGTGGAGCTTATCCGCGACCTCTCGGGGAAGGACCGTTTTGTAAAAGCAGAGATATGAAACAGAAGACCGAAGCTGAAATGCTGCACAGGGCAGCAGCCTATTGCTCGGCGGCGGAGCGTTGCATCCGGGATGTCCGAAAGAAGATGGAGGCTGCCGGACTTACTCCCGAAGAGGAAGAGCGCATCATTGCCCGCCTCGTAAAAGAGAGGTTTATCGACGAGGCGCGGTTTGCCCGCTATTTCGTGAACGACAAACTGCGCTTCAACAAATGGGGACGCATAAAGATCGGCTACGAGCTTCAAAAGAAGAACATACCCGCAGACATACGTACTGAGGCTCTGAACGGGATTGACGAAACGGAATACACCGACATCCTCCGCTCTTTGCTCCGAGCAAAAAAGAAAACCGTCCGAGGCAAGGACAACAGGGAGATATACGCCAAGCTCCTAAGGTTTGCCGCCGGACGAGGTTTCGAGAGCCGAGAAGCCGTACGCTGCCTTAACGAACTGTTCCAAACCGGCGACTATGAAGAATATTCTGAATGATCTGCTCAGCCTTTTCTTCCCCCGACTTTGCATGATTTGCGAGACACCGCTCACCGATGGGGAAGAGTGCATATGCCTTCGGTGTGTCTGCGACCTGCCTCGCACCGGCTACAACTTCCTCGAAGAAAACCCGACCACATATCTGTTTGCCGGCAAAGCCCCCGTCTGTCATGCCGCGGCATTCCTGCACTTCGAGAAGGGCGGCAACGTGCAGAAGCTCATCCATGCCTTGAAATACCATGGCAACCACGAAATCGGTTTCCACCTTGGGCGCATGGCAGCCCTGTACTACCGAGAGGCAATCATGTCCGACCCTCCCGACCTGCTTCTCCCCGTTCCGCTCCATCCCAAGAAGCAGAGAAAACGCGGCTACAACCAGTCCGAATGGATAGCCAAAGGGATAAGCAGCGTTTTGGGTATTCCGATAAACACCACCGGTCTTCGCCGTGTCAGGGAG
>CAVIFD010000298.1:0-2173 GCA_963641545.1 bacterium
AACGGCAGGACATTTCCAAGGCGGATGCCATGAAACTGTTCGGCGACAGAGGCGAGGTGTATAAGACGGAGCTTATAAGCGAACTTGAAGACGGAAAGATCACCACTTACACCCAAGGGTCTTTCACAGACTTGTGCCGCGGTCCGCACCTGCCGAATACATCATACATAAAGGCTGTGAAGATTCTGAGCGTGGCAGGTGCTTATTGGCGTGGGGACGAGAAACGCAAGCAGCTGGTTCGCCTGTATGGCATCACCTTCCCGAAGAAGAAGATGCTGGATGAGTATCTGACATTGTTGGAGGAAGCTAAAAAGCGCGACCACCGTAAGATTGGCAAGGAGCTGGAGCTGTTTACATTCTCGGCGGCGGTAGGTGCAGGTCTTCCTTTGTGGTTGCCCCGAGGAACTCAGCTGAGACTGAAGCTCGAGGACTTCCTCAAACGCATACAGAAGAAATATGGTTATCAGCAGGTGATGACACCGCATATCGGAGGCAAGCAACTGTATGTCACCTCCGGTCACTATGCAAAATACGGCAAGGATTCGTTCCAGCCGATACATACGCCGCAGGAAGGTGAAGAGTTCCTGCTGAAACCGATGAACTGTCCGCACCACTGCGAGATCTTCAAGGCATTCCCCCGTTCATACAAAGACCTGCCACTGCGTTTCGCTGAGTTCGGTACGGTCTATCGCTATGAGCAGAGCGGCGAGTTGCACGGCTTGACAAGGGTTCGTGGCTTTACGCAGGACGACGCACACCTCTTCTGTCGTCCGGACCAGTTGAAAGACGAGTTTCTGAAGGTGATGGATATTATCTTCATCATCTTTAAGGCACTCGATTTCGAGAACTTCGAAGCACAGATCTCTCTGCGCGATAAGGTGAACAGAGAGAAATACATCGGTTCGGAAGAAAACTGGGAGAAAGCGGAGACCGCCATCATCGAAGCCTGCCGAGAGAAAGGATTGAAGGCAAAGGTGGAGTATGGCGAGGCTGCTTTCTATGGTCCGAAGCTCGACTTCATGGTGAAGGATGCGATCGGTCGCCGTTGGCAGTTGGGTACGATCCAGGTGGATTATAACCTGCCGGAGCGTTTCGGATTGGAATATACCGGCGAGGACAACAAGAAGCATCGCCCTGTGATGATCCATCGAGCTCCGTTCGGCTCTATGGAGCGTTTCGTGGCAGTGTTGATAGAGCATACCGGCGGTAAGTTCCCGTTGTGGCTCACCCCGGATCAGGTATGTATCCTGCCTATAAGCGAGAAATTCAACGATTATGCATGGAGCGTTGCTCGACAGTTGGAGGACAAGGATATCCGCGTGTTGGTGGACGACAGAAACGAGAAGGTCGGACGAAAGATTCGCGACAACGAGCTGAAGCGTATTCCTTATATGCTCATCGTCGGAGAGAAAGAGGCTGAGAACAACGAAGTCTCTGTAAGAAAACAAGGTGAAGGAGATAAGGGTTTAATGAAAATTGATACCTTTGCCGCGCTTTTGAACGACGAGGTGGAAGAAATGATGAATCGTTGGCAGAACAAAAACAAATAAGCATCAAATAACGAGGAGAATAAATCTTTTTGAATGAAGAATGACAGTCTAAAAGAACAGTACAGAATCAACGAACGTATTCGTACTCGTGAAGTTCGATTAGTCGGTGAAAATGTAGAGCAGGGCGTATACCCGATATCGCAGGCGTTGCGAATCGCTGAAGAGCAAGGGTTAGACCTGATTGAGATTTCACCAAATGCCGAGCCCCCCGTTTGTAGAGTTGCCGATTATCAGAAATTCATCTATCAGCAAAAGAAGAAACAGAAAGAGCAGAAGGCTAAGTCTGTCAAGGTTGTTGTCAAGGAGATTCGTTTCGGGCCTCAGACCGACGATCATGATTATAACTTCAAGCTGAAGCATGCGAAAGGGTTCTTGAGCGAAGGTTCGAAGGTGAAAGCCTACGTGTTCTTCAGAGGTCGTTCGATCCTTTTCAAAGAACAAGGCGAGGTGTTGTTGCTTCGTTTTGCCAGCGATTTGGAAGACTACGGGCGCGTTGAGCAAATGCCGGTGCTGGAAGGTAAGCGCATGACAATCATGTTGACGCCGAAGAAGGGAGGAGCTCCGAAAGCTGCCGCGGTAAAAGAGACGAAAGAATGAGATATGCCCCACAAGTAGGGGTGAGT
>CAVIFD010000298.1:2183-2927 GCA_963641545.1 bacterium
GGGTGGAGCTCCCAAGGCATCAGCATCAAGTGAATCTGCGAAGTCTGATGTAGAGAAATAGAAAAGTTTGAAGCCGGGTAATGACCCCGGTGTGGAGGATAATAAGGAATAAAAATACCCGTTAAGGGGGTAAGTTTAATAATTAAAATAATTTAGAAAATGCCTAAGATGAAGACTAATTCCGGTGCCAAAAAGAGGTTCGCCCTTACCGGAACAGGAAAGATCAAGAGAAAACATGCTTTTAAAAGTCACATTCTGACTAAGAAGACGAAGAAAGCGAAGAGAAATCTGACGCACGTCGGTATCGTTGACGCTGTGAATGTAAATTCTGTGAGGCAGATGCTTTGCTTGAAGTGATCTTCTTTGAATTGAGCGAGTTTTACAAAGATTTTTATTAACCGAATGTATTAGCAGAGAAAGATCATCCGAGGTGGTGACGCTAACATTCAAAACAGATTAGAATTATGCCTAGATCAGTAAATCATGTTGCTTCAAGAGCAAAGAGAAAACGTATTTTAAAACTTACCAGAGGTTATTACGGTGCACGGAAAAATGTGTGGACCGTTGCAAAGAACACGTGGGAGAAAGGTTTGACTTATGCATTTCGTGACCGTCGTAACAAGAAACGTAATTTCCGAGCATTGTGGATTCAGCGTATCAATGCAGCTGCCCGTTTGGAAGGATTGTCTTACTCGCGTTTGATGGGAGCTTTGCATGCTGCAGGTGTTGAAATAAACCGTAAGG
>CAVIFD010000299.1:0-2924 GCA_963641545.1 bacterium
GTCGGTAGCGGGTATAGTCCGTAAACGTGAGATTGATGTAGAACAGATACTCCCACTCGCGACCAATGATCGGGAGCGACTGTATCTTCGAGAGGTTCATGTCGTAGAACGACAGTATGGAGAGCACCTTCGAGAGGCTGCCTGCCGTATGCGTGAGGGCGAACACCAGCGATGCCTTGTTGATGTCTTCCTTGCGCAGCATATCTTCCGCCACCCAGCGGTCCGCGAGGGCAAGGAAGCGCGTGAAGTTGCGTTTGTTGGTCTCTATCCCCTCGGCAAGTATCTCCATGCCGTATATCTCGGCTGCCAATTTGCCGCAGATGGCGGCGTGACCCTTCAGGTGGTTCTCTGCAATCCACCGCGCACTCATTGCCGTGTCTTCCTTCTCCACCATCTTCACTCCCGACAGGGTGTCGAGGAAGTCCATGCACTGCATAAGGGCAATGGGGTGGGAGTTGACCTCCGTGATGTCGCTCAGCTTCGAGCCGGGCAGGGCAACCAGCGAATGTGATATGCGCAGCTTGTATTCGCCCGTCACCCACAGCCCGCTCTCGCGTATCAGCTCGTGGTTCTGCAGCAGACTCCCCGCTATCGTGTTCTCTATTGCCATCAGCCCGAGCACCGACGGGTCTTTCTTCATCGTCACTATCACATCGCGGAACGTGTTGCACGCAACAATCTCCACCTCGTCGCCCTCGTAGAACTTGCGGGCTGCGATGTCGTGATACGACCCGGCTATTCCCTGTATTGCTACTTTCCTTTTCATCCTTCCTTATCTGTTATAAAAAAAGTCCCACCGAAACACCGGCAGGACTTTATATCTATCATTGAAACCTGATTTCTTTTTTATCGACGCTTCACATACAAACCCCTGCCTTCACCCCTTCAAAGTAAAAGTAGTAATAGTAATATGTAAAGCTAAATCGTTTCATTCTGTTCTTTTTGTCTTTCAAATCGGCGGCAAATGTAACGCTTTTCCAAGAATTGCAAGCAAAATGCGATATTTTTTTGCCGTAAGCTGTCACCGCGAAGGCAAAGCCGTCATACGACCTTGAGCCCGGGGCGAAGCGTCAGCATGTCTTTCGGCACTGCCCGTCGGATGCTCTCCGTCAGCTTGTCGGCAATGGTATGGCGGACGAAGTCCTTGCGGGTGACCCACACAATCTCTCGCGCGGGGCGCGGGATGGCAAAGGGGCGGACAAGCTCTTTCTGCTCCTCGCCGAGCTGCAGCGTTGCCAGCTCGGGGATAAACGTGACGCCGTTGCCGCTCTCCACCATGCGCATGAATGTCTCGAGACTGCCGAGGCGGTAGGCTGCCTGACGCAGCTTCACCTTCTCCATGCGGCAGAAACGTATCAGCTGGTCGCGGAAGCAATGCCCCTCGTCGAGCAGCCACAGTCGTTCGTCGCTTATGTCGGCAGTGCGGATGAGCTCCTTTGCAAACATGGGGTCGCTTTTTGCAACATAGCCGAAGAACTGTTCGTAATAGAGCGTCTCGCCCTGTAGACGGTTCTCAGTAGGCTGAGAGGCAATGACGGCGGCATCTATCTCCCCGCTGAGAAGGGCGGCGATTGTCGGGGCTGTCTTCATCTCCATTATACGTATGTCGAGGTCGGAATGTTTCTCCGAGAGCTGCCGGAAGATGCGGGGGAGGAGGTACGGGGCAATGGTCGGGAGCACAGCTAAGCGGAAAGTGCCCTTCAGCGACTGCTGCTCTTCCTCCACGATGTCTTTTATCCGTGCAACCTCGCGGATCACCTCGCGTGCCTGGTCAATAACCTTGCGCCCCGAGGGGGTGGGCGACACGGGCTGCGTGCTGCGGTCGAAGAGCTTCACGCCAAGCTCGTCCTCCAGCTTCTGTATCATCATGCTCAGTGTCGGCTGCGTGACGCGGCAGTGCTCCGCCGCCTTGGCGAAATGACGGTAAGCATCCACCGCCATGATGTATTCCAACTGTTGTATGTTCATGTCTTTGCGGGTTTCAAATACGTGTGGGGACAGTTATACCGCTGCCAGCTCTTTGCCTAAAGCGTGCAGGGCTTCTTTGATTTGCTCTTTCCGTTCCTCGCTCGGTTTCTTTATTCCGTAGATATACCGTGCAAGCAGACTTTTATGTATTCCCATCTGCCGCGCCACGCCGGATACGTTCAGCTGCGGGAAACGTCTGAATATGGCGGCAATCTCGTTGCTGCTGTCCGGCTCTTCCGTGTTGTAGAAGCTCGTTATGTGGATGTCCTCATCAAGAGACTTCCACCGCAAAGCTGTGCCGCGCATCTCAATTGTGAAGTTCTCGCGCTCGCGCTCCGGTGCGTCTTTCAGCGTTGGGAAAGCCTCCAACGGTCGACTGTAAACTTTGTCTTCGCTTGACAGCATATATATGCGCCCGTTCTCAAACCAAACATTCTTGATAGTTTCCATGATTACAAATTATTTAGCGTGATACTTGTTCCAAACCTCAATTATATCCTCCCTATACATTTCGGCAAGCTCCAATGCTCGCTTCAGGTCTTTTGCCTTTAAGCCGTGATTATATACCAGCTTGACGCTTGGCTCTATCGCTATTTTGGCATCGTCGTCGTCTTTAACCACGTGTACATGTATCGGCGCATGGTCTTCCGAGAAAAAGAAAAACCTCAGTCCGAATATCTCAAATATGGTCGGCATAATCGCTTGTCTTTGTGTTTTGCGGAACAAATGTAGGTATAAATATTTTGCACCGACAGTTGTAAAGATCGGAAAGCGGACTTTCTGATGCCGTCCATCAGCCTTTCGCTGTCATGGCGCGGCGCGTTCCGAAAGAACTGCCGCCCCGCCCAAATGTCATTCCGCACTTGATGCGGAATCCCACACTCCACTCAGGACTATCAAAAAAAGAATGTGCAGAGTTGAGGATGAGATCCCGCGTCGGGGCGCGGGATGACAGA
>CAVIFD010000300.1:0-2897 GCA_963641545.1 bacterium
GCTCTGACCCGAGAGGAGCACGCCGAAGCTGCCGAAGAAGATCTGCCCCACCATCACCACAAGCGTGAGTATGAGTATCGGCACCTTGTATTCCCACAATAGCGCAGGGTCGATAAGCATGCCGACAGACACGAAGAAGATTGCGCCGAAGAGGTCTTTCACCGGCTTCACGATATGCTCGATATGCTCGGCATCTATCGTCTCGGCAAGGATGGAACCCATGACGAATGCCCCGAGTGCCGACGAGAACCCTGCCTTCGTTGCGATCATCACCATGCCGAGGCAGAGACCGAGGCTGACGATGAGAAGCGTCTCGTCGTTGAGAAACCGCCGCATCTTCTTAAGGAAAGAGGGGATGAGGTAGATGCCCACCACGAAGCAGAACAGCAGGAAGACGCCCAGCTTCACCACGCTGTCGAGCAGCTCCATGCCCTCGACGTGCTTGCTCACTGCAAGCGTTGAGAGCAACACCATCAGCAGGACGGCAAACAGATCTTCCACCACAAGGATGCCGAACACCACTCCGGCAAACCTCTGATTGCTCAGCCCCATGTCGTCGAATGCCTTGAAGATGATCGTCGTGGACGACATCGAGAGCATCCCGCCGAGGAAGAGACTGTTCATATGCCCCCAGCCGAGCAGCAGCCCTGTGATGTATCCCAGCGTCATCATACCTATGACAACGGTGACGGCTCCTATCACTGCCGTGCCGCCCACCTTCATCAGCTTCTTGAAACTGAAATCAAGCCCCAGCGCGAAGAGCAGGAAGATAACCCCTATGTCTGCCCATATACGTATGCTCTCTACGTCGGATACCGTGGGTATCTCTTTTATTGCCGGTCCCGCCAGGATGCCCGCAACGATGTAGCCGAGCACGACCGGCTGTTTCAGCTTCTTGAACAGTATGGTGACAAGCCCTGCTGAAATAAGTATTACTGCCAGGTCCGAGATGAGTGAAGGGATTTGCGACATTGTTTCCTCTCTGTTTTTCGGGCGGCAAATGTATGTATTTATTCCCTTGGAATTAATCAGTACTTTTGCCGCGCGAAAATATTAACGTCAAAACGATACAAAACACATGAAACACAAAAGCAGATTGATCGCAGCAGTCCTTATGTTGCTGCCATTATGTAATCTCTATTCACAAGAGCCGAAAGCTGACGGCAAGTTTACCATAGTGACGCACGACGGTGTGGGAGCAGACAATATATTCCGCACGAAGCCTTACCTGCAGAACCCCGTGGGCGGAGGCATTACGGTGATGTGGCAGACAACGGTGCCGGCATACAGCTGGGTGGAGTATGGCACGGACAAGAACAACCTCAGGCAGGCTCGCACCATCGCCGACGGGCAGGTGGTTTGCGGCGGCACACAGAACAAGATCCGACTGACGGATATAGAGCCCGGGAAGACTTACTACTACCGCATTTGCTCGAAAGAGATGCTGAAGTATGAGGCATACAAGAAAGTGTTTGGCGAGACGGCAGTGTCCGACTTCTATACCTTCCGTCTGCCGACACCGTCCTCCGATGAGTTCACTGCCATCATCTTCAACGACCTTCACAAACGCTCCGAGACGCTTCATGCTCTGTATGATCAGGTGAAGGATATGAACTACGACTTCGTTATCTTCAACGGCGACTGCATCAACGACCCTGCGAGCCACGACGATGCCACACGCTTCCTCACCGAACTGAACGAGACTGTCGGCGCATCGGAGATACCGGTGTTCTACCTGCGCGGCAACCACGAGATACGTAATGCCTATTCCATCGGTCTTCGAAGCCTGTTCGATTACGTTGGCGACAAGACATACGGGGCTTTCAGCTGGGGCGACACGCGCTTCGTCATGCTCGACTGCGGAGAAGACAAGCCCGACGGCAACCAGGAGTATTCCGGACTGAACGATTTCACTGCCCTTCGCGAGGCGCAGATAGGGTTTCTCCGTGATGAATTGAAGAGCAAACCTTACAAGAAGGCTGCGAAGCGGGTGCTTATCCATCATGTGTCGATATACGGTAAGGATGTGGACAAATACAATCCCTGCCTTACGCTGTGGGGCGGACTTCTCGAAAAAGCACCGTTTGATATCTGCCTCAACGGACATACCCACCGCTATGCCTACTATCCCAAAGGCAGCGAATACGGCAACAACTTCCCTGTCATGATTGGTGGTGCTCCCGATGTGAACGAGGCAACGGTCATGACGCTTCAGAAGAAAGGCAAGAAGATGACCCTTACCGTGCTGAAGGCAAACGGCGAAACGCTTTGGCATCTGGATCTGTGATAACCCCCACCCACCGAAAGAAATGGACAAAGAAGTAAAGGAAAGAATGATCGACAGGGTGAAGGGCAATCCGTATGTGAACCATCTCGGGGTGCAGTTCACCACTGTCGAGGAAGGATACGTTGAGGCGTGTATGCCGCTCAGGGATGAGCAGCGGCAGTATTGCGGCGTGACGCACGGTGGAGTGCTGGCGGCGTTGGCAGATACCGTTGCCGGCTTTGCTGCCTACACGGTGACCCCGCTTGGGCGCGACGTGCTCACTGCCGAGCTGAATGTGTCGTTTCTCAGAGCAGCCTGGGGCAAGGAGCTCTTGGCAAAGGGCAGGGTTATCAAGGCAGGAAGCCGCGTGCACTTCAGCGAATGTGAGATCTGTTGCGACGGCAAGTTGGTCTGCAAAGCCTCCGGCACGTTCTGCGTCGTGCAGCCGCAAGTGTGACAGGGGCACTGCCCTTTCCCAACTGTTCGCAAGAGCCGCCGCCACTGCAGTCTTCCCGCACTCCCTCCACTGTCATTCCGGACTCGATCCGGAATCCCACCCTCCACTCAGGGCTATCAAAAGAAATGTGCAGAGTTGAGTATGAGATCCCGCGTCGGGGCGCGGGATGACAGT
>CAVIFD010000301.1:0-2895 GCA_963641545.1 bacterium
CACCTACGGCAATGCCCTTTGCCTCCATTGGTATACCTTTATTATATAGGTAGCGATACACATCGCGGGCTGAATGACCCGTAGCAAGAATCACCGGTCCGTAGAAACATTCACCCGTGTTGGTGACTATGCCTTTCACCTCTTCCCGATCGATGATGAGAGAGTCCATGCGCGTCTCGAAATGCACCTCCCCACCACAGCGGATGATCTGTCCGCGTATGTTCTCTATCACCCTCGGGAGCTTGTCCGTCCCTATATGAGGATGAGCGTCGGAGAGTATCGAGCAGCTCGCTCCATGCTGACAGAACACAGAGAGTATCTTCTCCACCGAGCCGCGTTTCTTGCTGCGCGTATAGAGCTTGCCGTCGGAATAGGCACCTGCCCCACCCTCGCCGAAGCAGTAGTTCGACTCGGCGTCGACAGTATGTTCACGGCTTATGCGGGCAATGTCTTTCTTCCGCTCGTGAACGTTCTTACCCCTTTCCACCACGACGGGGCGAAGCCCCAGCTCGATAAGGCGAAGGGCAGCAAAGAGTCCGCCCGGACCTGCCCCCACTATGACGACGGTCTGCCCCTCGGACACGTCGCGGTAGTCCACTGCCCTGTATTCCGGCTCCTCGGGCTCCTCGCCGATGAATGCCCTGAGCCTGACATTGACCATCACATTACGCTGACGAGCATCGATGGAACGCTTCAACACCCTGACGGCGCGTATCTCCTTAAGGTCCTCGCCTGTCTCTCGGGCAACAACCCGCGCAAGCGACTGCTCGCTGTGTGCCTCTTCGGGCAAAAGACGTAGTTGCAGTTCTCGTATCATCCCGTGTTTCCTTCCTATAATAATAATGATGCTCAGCCGAACAAGCGTCGAAACGCCTCCTCGACCTTCCCTACCTGTATAACCTCAATGCCGCACCGCGCCGTGTCGAAACCCTTCAGGTTGTTGTGAGGGATAACGATGGCACTGAACCCCAACTTCTCTGCCTCGAGGATACGCTGCTCTATGCGGTTTACAGGGCGTATCTCTCCGGACAAGCCTACCTCGCCGCACATACACACGCCCTGCTCTATGCTTATATCAAGACTCGAAGAAAGGACGGCACTTATCACCGAGAGGTCCGTTGCCGGATCGTTAACCTTCAGCCCCCCTGCTATGTTGAGGAACACATCCTTCTGCGCGAGCTTGAAGCCGGCACGTTTCTCCAAGACGGCAAGGAGCATGTTAAGCCTTCTGAGATCGAATCCCGTAGCACTGCGCTGCGGCGTGCCGTAGACGGCAGAGCTCACTAAGGCTTGCGTCTCTATAAGGAAAGGTCGTATTCCCTCTATGGCTGCGGCAATAGCCACGCCGCTCAACCCCTCGTGGTCTTGCGTCAGCAGCAGTTCGGAGGGGTTGCTTACTTCCCGAAGACCCGTCTGCCGCATCTCGTAGATGCCCAGCTCGGCTGTACTGCCAAAGCGGTTCTTTATGCTCCGTAAGATGCGATACATATAGTGACGGTCGCCTTCAAACTGTAGTACGGTGTCGACAATGTGCTCCAGCACCTTTGGTCCGGCTATGCTCCCTTCCTTATTTATATGTCCTATCAACAAGACGGGCACGCCGCTCTCTTTGGCATATTTGAGTATTGCGGCACTACATTCCCTCACCTGCGATACGCTGCCGGGCGACGACTCCACAAGCTCCGTGAACATTGTCTGTATGGAGTCTATGACCATCAGGTCGGGCTTCACGTTGCGAGCTTCCACGAATATCTGCTCAAGGTTCGTCTCGCTGAGGATGAAGCACTCGGGGTTGTCGTGCTCTATGCGGTCGGCACGCAGCTTGAGCTGTCTCACGCTCTCCTCGCCCGACACGTAGAGGGTGCGCAGTCCGTGTAGTCCGAGAACAGTCTGAAGCACCAACGTGGACTTCCCTATCCCGGGCTCGCCACCAATGAGCACCAGCGACCCTCGGACAAGTCCGCCTCCCAGCACGCGGTTCAGCTCCTTGTCGTGCAGGTCTATGCGCTCCTCTTTTTCCGTGGTGATGTCGCGAAGCAACACGGGGCGTGCCTTCCCTGCTTCCGTAAGTCCGGCGATCATGCTCCTCGGCGTCGTCTCTTTCGCCTTGACGACTTCTTCCACGTATGTGTTCCACTCGCCGCAGCTCGGGCACTTACCCACCCACTTGGGTGCTTCCGCACCACAGCTTGAGCACACATATACGGTCTTTGTCTTTGCCATACCGAGGGTGGTGTTATTGTTTCTCCTTAGGCTTGCGGTCGAAGAAGGGGTTCTTCGACGACGCGCTTACCGCAACAGCCATGACACATCTGCACGTCTCTCCCAGCCAGCCTATGCGCTGAGCTGCCAGCCCTGCGCTGAACATCACGCGCGTGTCGAGCCTGAGGTCTGCCGCCATGGCACAGGCAGAGCCGAGGGCAATACCTACGTCGACAGTGTTGATGGCACAAGGCACAGCCGCGGGCTTGCCTTCGCAGGTGGCAAAGCCGCAGTGCCCGCAGTTAAGCCCCTGCACTTGGGAGCGCGTGCCGACAATCATCACCGCCTCCGCGCTCAGCACGTTCTCGGCATCACGAAGGAAAAACTTCATACCCGTCTCTTCCGCCACCCTCAGCATCTCGTCGGACAGCTTCCGCAGGTCGTCTCCCTCAACCATGGCAATCTCCACTATGTCTATCCCCTTGCCTTTGGGGGCTGTGCGCGCGGCAGTCATCATCCTCTCTACCGCAGCCGTCACACTCTCGTGCCTTATGTCTCTTTCGTTCCGTATCATAACATCTCTTTTGTTAGCTTCCGCAAATGTACACAAAAAGCTCCGATATACGCCAAAAAGCCTCTCGTCGGGAAGATGAGAAACGCCTTCCCGAGAAGAAAAAAACCTGTTTTTCGAGC
>CAVIFD010000302.1:0-2882 GCA_963641545.1 bacterium
GGCTGGACACCGGTCTGGTCAATTATGCAGCCGGAGTGCAAAAAGAATTATTGGGCGCTGCCGACATTATGGATGCATGGAGGGGAATGATAGCCAAACAAATCGTTGCGCAGGAGCTTTTGGCACAGACAAACAAAGTCAGCCAAAGACGAGGCTTTTGGGTCAGAGGGCAAAACGATTCAACAGCGGAAGTCGATTATATATGGGTGCAGGATTCGAAGATCTTCCCTATCGAGGTGAAGTCCGGACACAATGCACACCTGCGCTCTCTCCACTCTTTTATGGAACGCAGCTCTCAGACCGTGGCTTTCAGGGTATGGTCCGCGCCGTATTCGGTGAATGAGATAAAGACGGTAGGCGGCAAGCAGTTCAGGCTGATCAACCTTCCGTTTTATTTGGTCGGTGAGCTGACAGCCATGGTATCCCGATTTGCCTGAGCCGGAACGGTCATTCGGACTTCCTGTTTATGTCGTAGCCGAAGAGCGCGAAGTCGCCAAGGCAGGGGTCGTCGGGGAATACTTCCTTTAGGGCTTCGGTTATCTCGATGGCTGTTTTCATGGTGGCATTCTTCTGCGCAGTCAGCCCCAGCTCCATGGATATTTGATGCACGTGCGTATCCAACGGGATAATCAGTTCGCAGGGTTTGACGGCTGTGCGCCAAATGCCGAAGTCCACGATGCCATCATTACGCACCATCCAGCGAAGGAACATCGCGAGACGCTTGCAGGCTGACGAGCCGTTCATCACCGGAATACCCTCGATGCCGGAGAACACATCCTGTATCTTCGCAATCGGATTGGCTTGCCGGCTGCCTGCCAAAGCATCCTCCAGCGAATCGTATCTCTTGTATACACTTCTCAGCCGTTCGCACAGCCGGCAGAGATGAGCGTAGGTGTAAAAGCGGTAGAAGGTGTCTCGTCCTCCGGACTCTGCTGCATTTCCGCGCAAGTCCTTGTAACCTTCTTCCATAATCCATCGATACGGACCTTCGCCCATCGCCTTATGCAGTTCGTTTGCCTTCCGTAGAATCTGCTCCCTCCGCCCGTAAGAGAGCCATGAGGTGAGGAAGGCGGATGTCTCGATATCTCTCTTCTCGGCAAACCGGTGCGGGAACTGCACGGGGTCGTCTTTGATGAAGGCTTCCGTGTTATATTCCTTTGCCCACCGGCGTAGCTTTTCTTTTGTCTGTTCGTCCATCTCTTATTTCTTTTTCAGGAAATACAGGCGTTGGACCTCCGGATAATGCTCGATGGCATAGCGCAGCGATGTGCGTGGGAGGCGTGTGGCATACTCTTCCAAAAACTCCGTCAAAGTATCGCGGTCTTTCTTCCCTACCTCACGAAGCATCCAGCCCACAGCTTTATGTATCAAGTCATGTCTGTGCGACATCAGTTTCTTTGCCAACGCCAGTGTGTCGGCATATTCATGGTTTCGGATGAACGTCACAGTCGAAACCATTGCAATACGTTGCTCCCACAGGCAATCGCTCTCTGATAGTTCATACAGCGGGCTGCGGTCTTTGTCCAGCAGATAAGCCCCCACTATATGCGGGCAGGTCACGTCCACCAAATCCCAGTTGTTGATACGTCGGGCATTGTCGAGGTAGAAATCATAGATCCGCTTCCGCTCAGCTTCCGAAGCCTTCTTGAACTGCTCCACAGCAATCAAGAGCGCACAAAGACGCGCCTCGTGGTATTCGCTCTTCATCAGTCTCTGCAATTCCGGCAGGGGCGTATGTCTGTTTGCCTTTGCGATGCTGCGGGTGAGAGGTGCAATGAGTCCGAGGAACACATCTCCTTCGGCATACTGCCCCGCGCCTGTTTTGAAGAAACGTTGCAGGAATGCAGCCTTCTCAGGGTTTGCCACCGAAAGAAGTTCGCTTAATATGAATGCTGCCGTCATGGATGCAGGACGCGTGAAACAGGGCGGTCGCCTTCCAAAAAGCCGATGACATTGTCGCACACCGTACGTGCCATGACGATACGTACATCCAGTGTCTGCGTCCCGATATGTGGTGTCAGCACGACATTGTCCATCTCCAACAGTTCGGGCAGAGGATAGTCGCCAAACTCGAACACGTCGAGACCTGCACCATGAATCGTCCCGTCCTTCAGTGCCTTCACAAGCGCGTGCTCGTCCACCAGCGGACCGCGTGCCGTATTGATGAGGATGGCAGACGGCTTCATCCGTTTCAGCTCTTCTGCGCCGATGATATGATAGGTGTCGGGGGTGTATGGAGCGTTCAGGGATACGAAGTCGCTCTTTGCGAGCAGCTCTTCTTTCGAGACATACGTCGCGTTCAGCGTCGTCTCTTCGTCCGCGCAGAGCCGGTGGCGGTTATGATATATCACCTCCATGCCACAGGCACCGGCCCGTTTGGCAAGAGCCTTCCCGATACGCCCCATACCGATGATACCGAGTGTCTGCCCTGTGATGTTTACGCCCAAGTTTTCCAGCACGCCCACCTTCATCTTCTTTCCCAAGGTGCGCAGCTTGCGGTCGCATTCTGTGATGCGGCGAGCCGCGTCAATCATCAGACCAAGCGCAATATTCGCAGTCGGCGCAGTGACAGGGTCGGGGGTGTTTGCCACCGTGATACCTTTCTCCACGCAGTAAGCCACGTCAATATTGTTGTATCCCACGGCATAGTTGGCAACCATCTTCAGCTTCGGCGCATGGTCTACCAGCTCTTTGTTTACGGGAAAATCGAACATCGAGCACAGCACGTCGTACTCCGGTATCATCCCAAGCACCTCCTCGTAGGTGAAATCCCTCCCGTCGGGAAACGTCACATCATACCTGCCCTCAAGCTCCGTGAAACCTTCACGAAACATGTCGTAGGTCACCAATATCTTTGTCATAAGTCACTGTTGTTTATAATG
>CAVIFD010000303.1:0-2858 GCA_963641545.1 bacterium
CCTTTTGTTAATGAATACATGCGTTGATCGCGATCAATGTGCACTTTTGTTAATGGATATAGGCGTTGATCGCGATCAATGGTCTCTCACATTAACAAATATATGCATTGATCGCGATCAACGGTCACTTTGAAAATGAAAAGTACGCGTTGACTGCGATCAACGGGTTCTTTCAGTATGGATTGAGACCGGTGGCAGCGGTGAAGGCGTTGCATCGGAGGTATTTTAGGTAATTTTGCGACGTATGAAGACAGAAACAACAACGAACGAACACATTGCTCCTCCGTTTCGGGGGATAGGCTACATTATCCACATCGCTGCGTGGGGGATATTGTTTGGCTTGCCTTTCTTCTTTACAGGAAGGGGGTCGCAAGAGGTTACGGTGGTGAGTTATCTGAGGAGTGTCATCGTTCCCATATCATTCATGGGTGTGTTCTATATGAACTACTTCGTTCTCGTGAAGCAGTTTCTGTTCTCGCGGCACGAATGGCGGTTTTTCCTGAGTAATGTTGCGCTGATCGGCTTCGCAATGCTGACGGTGCACCTTCTCATGCAGCTTCTTCCGCCGCCCGACATGGGGCATCACGATCATCCGGAACGGGAGGTACAGGAAGTCATCGGATTTTTCATTATCAACGCCATGCTCTATGCCTTGGTGGCAGGGCTCAGCGTCGCGATAAAGATGACGAGCAGCTGGTATCAGGTGGAGTCGATGCGCCGCGAGCTGGAAAAGAGCCGTGCGGAGGCGGAGCTTCAGAACCTGAAGAGTCAGCTGAACCCGCATTTCCTCTTCAACACGCTCAACAACATCTACAGCCTTATAGCCTTCAGCCCCGAGAAGGCGCAGGAGGCGGTGCACGACCTGAGTCGCCTGCTCCGCTACGTGCTCTACGACAGCAGCCGTCCGCAGGTGTTGCTCGAGAGCGAGCTCGACTTCATCCGCAACTACGTTGAGCTGATGCGCATCCGCCTGCCGGAGCACGTGGAGGTGAAGACGGAGATCTCTGCCGAGAAGCCGGACGTGATGATTGCTCCGCTTCTGTTCATTTCCCTTATCGAGAATGCCTTCAAGCATGGCGTGAGCAACAGCCGGCCCTCGTTCATCGACATGGAGATACGGCAGAAAGGCAATCTGGTGGTTTGCATCATAAAGAACAGCTGCTTCCCCAAAGACGAGGCGCACGACAAGAGCGGCTCGGGCATCGGCATCAAGAACCTGCGCAAACGCCTCGAGCTTATCTATCCCGACAGGTATGTCTTCTCGTACGGAGTGGATGGCGACAACTACCATTGCATGCTTGAAATAAAGATTGACTGATATGAAACTGACCTGTGCCATCATCGACGACGAGCCGTTGGCTCTCAGCCTGCTTGAGAGCTACGTAAACAAAACCCCGTTCCTGGAGCTTCGGGGGAAGTACGGCAGTGCCGTGAATGCCCTTCCTGCGCTCACCGAGACGCCCGTCGACCTGCTGTTTCTCGACATACAGATGCCCGAGCTTAACGGCATGGAGCTCTCGCGCATACTGGAAGCCGACACGCGCATCATCTTCACCACGGCGTTCAGCCAGTATGCCCTCGACAGCTATAAGGTCAATGCCCTTGACTACCTCTTGAAGCCCATCAGCTATGCCGACTTCCTCAAGTCAGCCAACAAGGCTCTGAGGTGGTACGAGCTGCTGCGCGAGAATAATGGCGCGAAGACGGATGCCGCAGCCGGCGCGTCGCCGCAGTTGGAGAGCATCTTTGTCAAGACGGAATACAAGCTGGTGCAGGTGGAGCTTCGCAAGATACTCTACATCGAAGGGCTGAAAGACTACGTGAAGATATTCGTCGAAGGCGAGCCGCACCCCATCCTCTCGCTCATGAGCATGAAGAACCTGGAGGATATGTTGCCCGCAAGCCGCTTCATCCGCGTGCACCGGTCCTACATCGTGCAGCCCGAGAAGATAAAGGTGATCGAAAGGGGTAGGATAGTCTTCGACAAGAAATACATCCCCATCTCCGACAACTACAAGCAGAAGTTCATGGATTTTCTCTCGCAGCGTTCGCTCTTGCCTTAGAACAGGGCGAGCAGCAGCTCTTCGAGAGCTTTCGTCATCCGGCGCGTTGTGCACGAATAGTTGTTTGCAAAGACAGCCACGGCATAACGCTTCCCTCCGCTGTCGATGTATCCTGCATAGCAGCGCACGCCCGTCATGCTCCCGCTCTTGAGCCGCGCCTTGCCTTGCAGACGGCTTCCCTTAAGGAAATTCCTTACCGACCCTTCCACGCCCGCTTCGGGCAGTGACTCGAAGAAAGCATCCGCAGCCTCGGACTGAGTTGACATATACACAAGGAGGTCTGCCATGAATGCGGCAGAGACCTTATCCATCGGTGATAGCCCGCTGCCGTCGTACATCCGCAATGGGGTAACATCAAGCCCCTTTTCCCGCCAATGGTTTAACACCACCTGTATGCCCCGACTAAAGGAAGAAATAACCTCGCTACGTTGTGGGGTGTATTGCAAGCCCACCGTTTTCAGCAATGCATCTGCATACAAATTCTGACTGACATGGTTCGTCACGCTCGCAATTTCGCTCAACATAGGTGAGGAGGTCGTCGTAATAGAGTGTCTCTCCCCTGACTTCCACCTACCCTCTTCCATCTCTATGCGGAAGGATGTCGGCGCCTTCCCCACCCTGATGCCTTCCTTCTCAAGATGGTCGGTCAGATATTCTGCCAAGAACAATGCAGGGTCGGGAATATCGCCTTTCAGCACATAACACTCGCGATTGGCCGGCACACTGCCCAACAAGATGCGCTCGCCCGTTAATGGAGCGCCAAAGATATAGGCGCTGTCTGTCGCAACCTTCAGG
>CAVIFD010000304.1:0-2850 GCA_963641545.1 bacterium
GGCGAGCTGATGCGCACGACCTCGTTCAAGGACAAAGCCCGCCAACAGCTGCATATCGACCGTGTGCATACCGAAGAGGGCGACGTTGAGCGCGAGATACTGAGCGAAAGCAACCGCCACAGCGTGAGTGCGGGTCTGTTGACCTACCCGACGCTGATGGCAGGCGATATCATCATACATAAGGCAGTGAAGGTGCCTGTGGGTAAAGACCAGGAACAGAACATGGAGATGGCACGCAGGTTTGCCCGCCGTTTCAATGCCACGTTTGAGGTGGATTTCTTCCCTGAGCCCGCTTCCTTCTATATGACGGAGAAGGCTGTGAAGGTGCCCGGGCTCGACGGCTCCGGCAAGATGGGCAAGAGCGAAGGCAACGCCATCTATCTGATAGACGACGAGAAGACGATCCGTAAAAAGGTGATGAAAGCGGTGACCGACGCCGGTCCCACGGAGCCGAACAGCGTGAAGCCCGAGCCGATAGCCAACCTGTTTACGATGATGGACATCGTGTCGACAAAAGACACCTGCGACTATTTCAACGAGAAGTACAACAGCTGCGAGATCCGCTATGGTGACATGAAGAAGCAGCTTGCCGAGGATATCAACCGCTTCTGTGCTCCTATCCGCGAGCGAATCCTGGAGGTCCGTGCCGACGATGGGTATATGGAAAAGGTTGCCCGTATGGGTGCCGAGAAAGCTCGCGAGAGTGCTGCGAAGACGTTGGCTGAGGTGCGCGAGATTATTGGTTTCCGCCCGTATTGACGTGGTGTGGAAGTGCTTGGCTTTTGTTTTTTTAACTGGCGCGTTTCTGTTTTATTTTGAAAGACGACCGAAAAGCGTCACCTTTGCGAGCGTTAATTTAGAGTTGAAAAAGATTAAATAGAATCTTGAGGAATAATGTTGAGGATTGATAAGCTATTGATGATGCTGATGGCAGGTGTACTCGTGTGCTCGCAGTTGCCGTTGTCGGCACAAAACAACACTAACTCGCCATACACGCGCTTTGGTTATGGTGAGTTGGCAGACCGTTCGTTTGGTGCAGGACGGGCGATGGGTGGTGTCGGCATAGGGCTTCGCTCGCCGAAACAGATTAACCCGATGAACCCCGCCTCTTATAGCTGTATGGACTCGTTGACATTTATCTTCGATTTCGGTGCTTCCGGACAACTCTCGTGGTTCGACGACGGCATAAACAAACAGAAGAACATTAACGGAAACGTTGAATATATCGCGCTTCAGTTTCCTGTTCACAGGCGTATCGCGATAAGTGCGGGGATTTTACCTTACTCGTATGTGGGGTATAGCTTCGGCGCACAGCGGACAACTGACGGCGGGTTCAGTTACGTGGAGACCTATTCCGGCTCCGGCGGGTTGAATGATTTGTATCTTGGTGTGTCGGTGGATGTATGGAAGAAGCGACTCAGCGTAGGCGCGAATGTTGGGTATTTCTTCGGGAGCATCACCCACGAGCAGACCTCGATTGTAGGTAGCAGCACGGAGTACAATACGATAAGGGATCAGAAATTGGATATACGCGATATGAAGCTCGACTTCGGCATCCAGTATACTCACCCGATTGGCAAGACTGAAGATTTGGTGTTCGGGCTTACGTTCTCTCCCAAGAATCGTCTGCATTCCACGGTTAACAATATAACGTATAAGTCCACTACCGGCGGGACGTCTGAGGTGGTGGCGGCAGATACGACGAAGAACTCTGCGTTCGACCTCCCCCATTCGATCGGCTTCGGAGCATCGTACGTAAAGAGAAACAAGCTGACGTTGGCAGCCGACGTATTGTATGAAACCTGGGACAAGGCGTTTTATGCAGGAGAGAAGAACAGCTTCAAGGACCGTGTGCGGGTGGCAGCCGGAGGCGAGATTATCCCGGGCTTTCAGACCCGTAGCTATTTCAACCGCGTGAGATACCGCCTGGGGGCGCACTATAGTAATTCTTATCTGAAGATAAACAATACGGATGATGCGGCTTACAAGGGGAACGACTATAAGGAATACGGTGTGAGTGTAGGTGTGGGATTGCCGTTGATAGACAACCGCTCGCTGGTGAACGTGTCGTTTGAATACACGAAGATTCTTCCGAGCGGAAAGAACATGATCGACGAGCAGTATTTCCGTTTTACGGTCAACTATACATTCAACGAGATGTGGTTCTGGAAAAAGAAAGTGGATTGATTTAACTTGCTAACTTAAATAAAGACAAATATGAAGGTAAAGGTTTTGTTAGTTGCGACTGCGTGTTCTATGGGGGCATTCGGCGCGTATGCACAAAAGGGTGTGGATAATGGTACACGGTTCGGATCGGGAGAAGACAGTATCCGTTGCGTGACCAATATCAGCTTGTTTGTTCCTTATGCCAAGGCAGGGAACTTTAAGGATGCATACGATTTTTGGAAAATAGTTTACGATGAATGTCCTGCTGCTACGAAGGATATTTATCTGCATGGTGTGAAGATCGTTGAGTGGAAGATCGCCAACGAGAAGGATCCTGCTGCTAAGGCTGCTTTGGTTGAAGAGCTGATGGAGGTGTACGACAAGCGTGTGAAGTATTTCGGCGACGACCGTCGTTACGGAAAAGACTGGATCGTTTCCCGCAAGGCGCAGGATTACATTCAGTATATGGGCGACAAAGCCGATTATAATAAGTTGTATAGCTGGCTTGGCGAAATCATAAACGAGAACGGCGAGGGCACGGATCCGCTGGGCGTTTCACTGTATATGTTTGCTTCATACAAGAAGATGGTTGCCGACCCGAGTCACAAAGGACAATACGTGGAAGACTACCTGAAGGCTTCCAAGATTTTGGATGTTCAGTTGCAGGCTGCACAGGCTGCCGGT
>CAVIFD010000305.1:0-2842 GCA_963641545.1 bacterium
TTCTCAAAGGCCACAGGCGGCAAGATTGGCAAGTCAATCTGCGAGGACGACAAGCTTGATGTTGCTCTCGACGTGATGAAGAAGGCCAAGGAGAAGGGCGTGAACCTCGTTCTTGCCACCGACTGTGTGGCTGGCGATGATTTCAGCAACGATGCAAACACGCAAGTTTGCGACGTTAAGGATATTCCCGATACATGGGAGGGTATGGACGCAGGTCCGGCTGCCCGCGTTGATTTCGCCAACGCTATCAAGTCGGCTAAGACAATCCTCTGGAACGGTCCTGCCGGAGTGTTCGAGTTTGATACATTCGCCGATGGTTCCAAGGCAATCGCCGACGCCATCGCTGAGGCTACCGCAAACGGAGCTTTCTCGCTGATTGGCGGAGGTGATTCGGTAGCTTGTATCAACAAGTTCGGTCTTGCCGATAAGGTTTCCTATATCTCTACCGGTGGTGGCGCCCTTCTTGAGGCAATCGAGGGTAAGGAGCTTCCCGGTGTTGCGGCTATCGAGAAATAATATCGTTGGAATACGGCGGTGATTTACAGAATCCGCCATGTAGCATATTAATAAGGTTGTACTGTGTAAGAGCGGTTCAGCCTTATTTTTTTTGTCTTCACCAACATAATGCTTGCCAACTTATTTGTCCCCAAGTCGTATTTATGCGGGAATAGTTTTGACGAAATTTAAAAAAAATAGTAATTTTGCATATAATAAGGGCGTTTCGCCGTAACCCGCGTGTTGGGGTTGGGCAGAAGAATGTGCTGAGCCCGTAGCGAATCGTAACATACATATATAATTCTTTAATGAAGAACATCAGAAACTTTTGCATTATAGCGCATATCGACCATGGTAAGTCTACGCTTGCCGACAGGCTTCTGGAATACACCAATACTATAAAGATTGTTGAGGGACAGATGCTCGACGACATGGATCTCGAGAAAGAGCGCGGTATCACCATCAAGAGCCATGCAATACAGATGGAGTACAAGTATGACGGCGAGACATATATTCTCAATCTTATTGATACTCCCGGACACGTGGACTTCTCCTACGAGGTGTCGAGAAGCATCGCTGCCTGTGAGGGCGCACTGCTTGTAGTCGATGCCACGCAAGGCGTTCAGGCGCAGACCATCAGCAACCTGTATATGGCGATAGACCACGACCTGGAGATAATACCCGTAATCAACAAAATCGACATGCCGTCTGCCATGCCCGATGAGGTGGAGGATGAAATCATCGACCTCATCGGTTGCAAGCGCGAGGATATACTCCGTGCCTCGGGCAAGACGGGAGAGGGAGTTCCCGATGTGCTGAAAGCTGTTATAGAGAGAATACCATGTCCCGTGGGTGATACCCAGGCACCGTTGCAGGCGTTGATATTCGATTCCGTCTTCAATCCTTTCCGTGGAATCATAGCCTATTTCAAGATAGAAAACGGCGTTATAAGGAAAGGCGACAAGGTGAAGTTCTACAATACCGGCATGGAGTATGTCGCCGATGAGGTGGGGGTGCTCAAGATGAATATGATACCGCGCCAGCAACTGTCCACCGGAGAGGTGGGATATATCATCAGCGGTATCAAAGACCCTACGGAGGTGAAGGTGGGCGATACAATCACTCATGTGTCGAAGCCCTGTGAGCGTGCCATCGACGGCTTTCAGGAAGTCAAGCCGATGGTGTTCGCCGGAGTTTACCCCATCGACCCCTCGGAATACGAGAATCTGAGGACTTCGCTGGAAAAGCTCCAGCTCAACGATGCGTCGCTCACGTTTCAGCCGGAGTCTTCCGTTGCCCTTGGCTTCGGCTTCCGCTGCGGTTTCCTCGGACTGCTCCACATGGAGATTGTGCAGGAACGACTCGACAGGGAATTCAATATGGACGTAATTACCACCGTGCCGAACGTTTCGTATATGGTCTACGACAAACACGGGAACGCTAAAGAGGTGCATAACCCCTCAGGTCTGCCCGACGTTACGATGATCGACCATATCGAGGAGCCGTATATAAAAGCTTCGATAATCACCGATACCAATTATATCGGGCCTATCATGAAACTGTGTCTCGACAAGCGCGGCGAACTGATAAAGCAGGAGTATATCAGCGGCAACCGTGTGGACTTGCACTTCATGTTGCCGCTCGGAGAGATAGTGATCGACTTCTACGACAAGCTGAAGAGCATATCCAAGGGGTACGCGTCTTTCGATTATCACATAGATTGTTTCCGCCTGTCAAAACTCGCCAAACTGGACATCCTGCTCAACGGTGAACCCGTTGATGCCCTTTCCACGCTGACGCATCAGGACAACGCCGTCGCCTTCGGCAGGCGCATCTGCGAAAAGCTCAAGGAACTGATACCGCGCCAGCAGTTTGACATCGCCATTCAGGCTGCTATCGGAGCAAAGATCGTGGCGCGTGAAACCATCAAGTGTGTGCGCAAGGACGTTACCGCCAAGTGCTACGGCGGAGATGTAAGCCGTAAGCGTAAACTCTTGGAGAAGCAGAAAAAAGGCAAGAAACGCATGAAGCAGATTGGCAATGTCGAGGTGCCGCAGAAAGCCTTCCTTGCCGTATTGAAACTGGATTGACGTGCCTCTCTTTACGTTGGCAGGGCATCTTGTATGCCCGTGCCGACGAACTATGATGCGGATGCTGCAATCCAATGACAATGCGTGGAGTTTTTAGAATACACCTTAAGAAACAACAACTAAATAAGTTATACTATGAAAGAACCGATATTGACCACGAGAGACATTGCCAGGGAATTGGCAAGGCGCTACAGTACCATGGCGCATGATGAACTTGATATACTCGAGAGCGTCATTGTTCCGATGAAGTTTACACG
>CAVIFD010000306.1:0-2834 GCA_963641545.1 bacterium
GTGTATCTGCACAACATAGACCTCAATTACGCCCTGCCCTTCGGACTGAACATCAGCGGCTCGTATACCCGCTATCGCACGCCTCGGCAGCAGGTGCTCAACGGCACGATGACCACCTCGGCAGACACCTCGGCAGTGGAGCGCGACCTTACCGGCAGTAGCCGGCAGACCATAGACAAATGGATGTTTGCAGCCGACCAAAACCATTCCCTCGAGCACGGATGGGGATTGTCGTACGGTGTAAAGGCACAGTATTCATCCAATAACAGCTATCAGACCACGCTCGACAACGAGGGCAACATATTGCCCGAGGCAACGAGCAGTGTAGACATAAACGAAAGGATATGGAACGTGTATGCCGGCTTCAGCAAGCAGGTGACCCAAAGCATCAGCCTCGAAGCCTCGGTCGCTGCCGAGCATTACCATTCGCCGCTATGGAACGAATGGAAAGTGTATCCTTCGCTCAACGCCCTGTGGCGCGTTAATGACAACAACACGCTGAACCTCTCGTTCAGCTCCGACTCGGAGTATCCGAGCTACTGGTCCATCATGAGCAGTGTGTTCTACGTATCCAACTACACCGAGATATGGGGCAACCCCGACTTGAAGCCTTACTCTTACTACAACGTCAACCTCATGTGGCAGATAAAAAGGCGTTACACGCTTATGGCGTTTGCAAGCGTTAAGTCGGACTACTTCGTGCAGCTTCCTTATCAGACGAGCGACCGCATGGCTGTCATCATGAAAGAGACGAACTTCGACTACAACAACAGCTACGGACTCCAAGCATCAGCGGTGTTTAATGCAGGGAAGTGGCTTAACGGTAACGTATATGCCGTGGGGATGTGTCGCCACGACAAGAGCGACAGCTTCTTCGACCTGCCGTTCGACCGCAAGAAGTTCACGGCAATCCTTGGCGGCACGGCATCCCTTTCTTCCAGTCGAAAGCTATACAGGGAGTGTACGACATCGACCCTGTCTTCCGCATGAATGCCGGTTTGAGATGGACTTCCGCAGACGGCAAATGGGGGTTGCGCCTCAACGGAAACAATATCTTCAACGGGAAATACGACACGCGTTCCGTGCAGGGCAATCAGGACTACTGTATGACGGTAGCCGGCCAATGGGCATCCGGCACTTTCTCCGTCGTCTATAATTTCGGCGGCTACAAGGAAAAGAAGGTAAAAGAAGTCGACACCTCCAGAATGGGTCACTGACGGGGAGGGGGAGGGAGAGAGATGCTACAACTCATCGAGCAAACTATCGGCAGATTGGAGAGTGCATTTGCCGGAGATGGCGTTCCTCACCTCGGTCAATGCGTTTTTGAGGTCTTGCATCATATCATGAGTGGCGTTTATGGAGTTGTCTTCTTCCGGGAAGATACGGAAACTGCCGGCACGTGACTTAAGAACCACGTGCTCGCCCGACTTCGCCAAGTTCAAATACTTGGTTTGATTGGTGCGGAAATCTCTTGTGCTGACTACTACCATATTGATATGATTTGAACATTCACGTGCCAAAGGTAGAGATAAATAATTGATAAACGGCAATGTTTTTGTGTCGTCGCAAAAACGCGAAAAAGGTTCTCGACGTGTTTGGCGCGATGTTCGGGACGAGGACGAAGGCACGAGGGGAAGGAGTGGCGTTGCGGGAGGAGGAAAAAGTGCGTTATCTTTGCGGCACGATAAAAACGACATGAAGGGATGAAGAAGATTACGAGTTTTATTTTGATTCTTTTGTTGGCATCCGCAGCTGTGCCGGCGGGCGCTAAGGTGAAGTTTGGTGTGAAGGGCGGCGTGAACATCTCGTCTGTTCACCTTAGTTCGGACATTCTCAAGGCGGACAACGTGACCGGCTTCCAGATAGGGCCGATGATGGAAGCTACCCTACCTCTTGTCGGTGTCGGTATGGATCTCGCGGTGCTCTACTCCCAAAAGGGGGCAGGAGTGTCTCTCGCAGACGGCATCTCGGCTGACGTTAAGACGGACTACATCGACGTGCCCCTCAACCTGAAGTGGAAGTTCGGCTTGCCTGTCGTGAAATGTTACCTTGCTGCCGGACCTTACGTCGACTTCCGCATAGGCGGCGACAAGGCATGGGACATACCCGGCAACGTCTTGGGGCAGGTGAAGGCGAAGGGCTTCGGTGCCGGACTTAATTTCGGAGCAGGGGTGGAGCTTATCAGCCATGTGCAGGTCGGCATCAACTATACCTTGGGTCTGACCGATAACTACAGCGTGAAAGCCATAGACCTCGACGCGAAGAACCGCGGCTGGGCAATAACTGCTGCCTTTCTGTTCTGAACACATAAGAGACTGCTTGAGTGAAGTACGCGGACGTCATACTGCCGTTGCCGCTGGAGGACAGCTATACGTATATCATCCCTGCAGAGATGGAGGCGGCGGTGGTGCCGGGCTGTCGTGTCATCGTTCATTTCGGAAAAAGGAAATACTACACCGCCATAGTCATGGAGGTGCACAGCCGTGCGCCACGGGCAGGTGTGCGGGTAAAAGAGATCTTCGCTCTGCTGGACGCGGGTCCCGTCTTACGCCCGCCGCAGCTTCGCTTTTGGCGGTGGATAGCATCCTATTATATATGTAAGCAGGGCGACGTGCTGAAGGCTGCATTGCCTTCGGGCATGAAGATGGAGAGCGAGACCGTCGTGAAGATGCGTCCCGACTTTTCTGCCGAAGAACCTCTCCGAGGCAGCGAGCAGGCGGTGTTGGACGCTTTCGGCAGTGAGGGGAAGCTGTCTGTGGCAGACATCGAGAGGCGTACAGGCATACACAATGTCGTCCCCGTGGTGGCACAGCTGATGACGCGTGGGGCAGTGG
>CAVIFD010000307.1:0-1777 GCA_963641545.1 bacterium
TGCTTGTATTTCGTCGATGAAGACCAAGGTGCTCTCCTTTTCTTTCATCTTGTCTCCGGCTACGACGCTCAAGGCAAGGTAAAAATCATCCACCGTCTTGGCGTTGGCAAAATTACCGTCGCCCATCTTGTCGGTCTCCATGTTGAGCTCAATGAAGTTAGGATACAGCCTCTTGCCAACCTCGCGTATGATGAACGACTTCCCTATTTGGCGAGCACCATCTATAATCAGAATCTTGTCAGAGCATGATTGTAGATGGTTTATGATATGTTCCTCAATCTTTCTATAAAGCATAATTACACTTTTCCTATGATTTTACGGGCGTAAACATACACTTTTCCTAAGAAATAGGTGCGCAAAAACTACACTTTTCTCACGGAAGTTGGCTCTCCTGATGACGAATCGCGAGACAATAGAAAAAAGTGAATACTTTTGACACGCCGTTCTGTGGCTGTTATCTGCTACGAAAAACATATTCAATATGACCCAAGACAACAAAGACATATTACTTGCCTTGCTTCACCGGTACGATGAGCTTGGCATTTCGCGACAGATAGACTACGACAAGTTCTATCTGTATTCCATCATTACGCACTCGACAGCCATTGAGGGTAGCACGGTGACGGATGTGGAGGCGCAGCTGCTCTTCGATGAAGGTATCACTTCTTCGAAGCGTACCTTGATGGAGCAAATGATGAACCTTGACTTGAAAGTGGCGTATGAGTATGGCATGAAATGGATAAAGCGTCACGCTCCCATTACAACGGAATGGCTCGTGACGCTTGCCGCTAAGGTTATGGCTCGTACGGGAAGCGAATACAACTCTACTGCCGGGCAATTCGATGCGTCGAAAGGCGAGCTGCGCAAACTCAATGTGACGGCGGGCTTTGGTGGGCGTTCATATATGGCATTTCAGAAAGTGCCGGATAAGCTGGCGGACTTCTGCGAAAAGCTCAACCGCCGCCGACAAGCAATCGACCCAAGCGATGCAGCTTCTATTTATGAGCTGAGCTTTTGGGTGCACTACGAGTTGGTGACTATCCACCCGTGGGCGGACGGCAACGGAAGAACTTGTCGGCTGCTGATGAACCTGCTGCAAACGGAGTTCGGAGTGTTGCCCACAAAGGTGTTGCGAGAGGACAAGACGGAATATATTCAGGCTTTGACTGATGCAAGGGAAGAAGAAAACATCGACATCTTCATCAACTGCATGACGGAGCTGCATTGCCGCCACTTGAAATCGGACATCGCCCAATACATCAAGTCCACATCCTTATGATCTACCACACGAACGTGTGGGTATAAACCGAACTGTTGCCACAGGCATCGGAGGCGGTAAGCTTCAGTGTGTGCTCGCCTCTCCCTATCCGTTCGCTGTCGAAACGGTAGGTGACTACGCCTTTGCTGTTCATCTCGAACAGGGCAAACGCTCCGTCTATCTCGCCTCGGTAGGTTTTTATGCCGCTGAGGTTGTCTGAAAGCCGGAGGGTGATGGCGTGTTTGCCGACCCACGTCGCGGGGTTTATCGGAGTTATGACGGGCGGGACGGTGTCCTGCGCCAAGGTGTAATCCCCGAGCTCGTTTATGTCGGCTGTGATCCAACCGTCGCAATACGTGCCACCGACCCACGACTTGTGGCCGTCGTGCAGGCGGACAATCCCGTATTGTCGTTTGCATGGCAACGTGTCTGTTAGGAGGCGGAGAGAGAGGCGGGCGGCGCGGTGAAGCGCGACGGGGGTGTCGTGAAGCCTGTGCACGTCGCAGAGCGCGGTGCTGT
>CAVIFD010000307.1:1787-2821 GCA_963641545.1 bacterium
GAATAACGGAAATAAAGATCGTCGTAGAGGTTGCCTTTGGGGATGGTGAGGCGGATGCCTTTTGCGCCGAAACGGTTGTCGCTACGCCACAGGAAAAGCTCTGTGTTCTCCGTGGCGACGCTCTCGATGGCTTGCTCTTTCCCCTCGATGGAGAGCCGCAGCTGCGTGGTGTTGCCGAAGGCATCGGACAGGGTGTAAGTCAGGTGGTATGTGCGCGGCTCGTCGATTGTGATGATACCTCGGTTGATACTTTCCATGAAGCGAAGGCGGCAGCCCGGCTCCGTGTAGCTTTTCATGTAGAACGAGCGGTGGTTTTTCCATTCTTCGTAGTCCACGAAGCTGTTCAGGTAGCGCGTCTCGTCGAAAGCAAAGCGGGTGAGGTCGCTGTGATAGACCGTCTGACTGTCTACTGCCAGTGTGACTTCCTTCACTCCGTATATGTTTGTGGTGTTATCCATATAGTCGTATGCTTTTACGGTGAGATAAATCTCTCCCCATGCTTCGACCGTGCCCTTTACGGTCGTGCTGCCGCCTTCGGTGGTGGTGACAGGGAGCCGGAGCTTCCTTCCGCTGCCGTTCACCGTGCCTTTCCCCGTGAGGGGGCAGACCATGACGGCTTGTATCCTTGGCGGCTTCGTGTCGCGAATGAGCGTCTTGTATGCCTCGACAGGGTCTGTCGGCTCCTCTGTTTCCGTGTTGCGTATCTCGAAATGGAGGTGCGGACCGCCGGAGCTGCCGGTATTGCCGCTCAGTGCTACCCTCTCGCCCGCCTTGACGGGCAGCTCTTCGGGCTGAAGCGTGAGGTCAACGCGGAAGCTCTCCTCTTCGTACTGCTTCGCTTTCACGTAGGCGGCAATCTTGGGGGCGAACGTTTGGAGATGGGCATACACTGTGGTCGTCCCGTCGGGATGGGTGATGTAAAGTCCGTTGCCATATCCCCATGGGCTGACGGATATGCGCGAGACGTAACCGTCTTGCACGGCGTGGACGGGCTTCCCCTCGACGCCCTCCGTCTTGAAGTCTATCCCCGAATG
>CAVIFD010000308.1:0-2798 GCA_963641545.1 bacterium
ACTTCCGGTATCTCATCTTCCGAGCTGCTTTCCGGGCTCTCATCTGTCACGCTTTATTCTTCTCGCTGTACGGGGGAGTGATTTTTGTCGCGGCGGGCTTGACGGTCGTGTGTGTTGTAGCGTTTTTAAGAATTGTCGTACATTTGCCGGCGGTAAAATGCTGTATAACATAAAATGGCAAAACAACAGAAAGAGAAAATCGATTTGCCGACAAGTCTGTCGGAGGTTTGGAGGCTTTTGACCGAAAAGGAACGTAGCGTGCTTCGGAATAATTCGGTGCTTCAGCATTTCAAACGTGGCACGGCGATCTACAGTGAGGGCGATGAGCCGAGAGATATGATGTGTCTGCTGACGGGTAAGGTGAAAATCTTCAAGGAAGGTGTTGGCGGGCGTAGTCAGATCATGCGTATGATCAAGCCTATACAGTATTTCGGTTATCGTGCGTCGTTTGCGGGGGAAGACTATCTGACGAGTGCTTCTGCGTTTGAAGATTCGACAGTCTGCATGATACCGATGAATGTGGTCAACAAACTGGTGATGGGCAACATGAACCTGGCGATGTTTTTTATTCGCCAGTTGTCTGTCGATTTGGGTATCGCAGACGAGCGCACGGTCAACCTGACGCAGAAGCATATCCGCGGTCGCCTTGCGGAATCTCTGTTGTTCTTGAAAGAGAGCTACGGATTGGAAGAAGACGGGGCAACGCTCAGCATATATCTTTCACGCGAAGACCTGGCGAACCTGTCGAACATGACGACCGCAAATGCAATCCGAACGTTGTCCACGTTCGAAAACGAGCGCATCATTGCCACCGATGGCAGAAAAATCAAACTGATAGACGAAGAGTGTCTGCGAAGGATAAGCCAGCAGGGATAGAGCGGCAACTTTATTCTTTTATGGCTTTCCGGATGCGCACCAGCCGCGTGAGCAGCCCTTCCAACAAATCCAGACGTAACATATTTGCGCCGTCGGACTTTGCCTGCGTGGGCTCGGGATGAGTCTCGATGAACAGTCCGTCTACCCCCACGGCGACAGCAGCCTTGGCAATGGTCTCTATCAGAGCCGGCAGTCCGCCCGTGACGCCCGACGCCTGGTTGGGCTGTTGCAGGGAATGGGTGGCATCCATGATGACGGGGTAGCCGAACGCCTGCATCTGAGGGATGCCGCGATAGTCCACAACAAGGTCAGTATAGCCGAACGTCGTTCCCCGCTCGGTGATCATGATGTTGCTGTTCCCCGCGTCAGACACTTTCTCCACGGCAAACCGCATGGCAGCGGGGGAGAGAAACTGCCCCTTCTTGATATTGACAATCTTTCCGGTCTTTGCCGCAGCAACCAAGAGGTCTGTTTGCCGACATAGGAATGCAGGGATCTGAAGCACGTCGACGTATTCGGCAGCCATGGCAGCCTCGTGCGTCTCGTGTATATCCGTCACGGTCGGTATGTGGAACGTTTCGCCCACCTTGCGCAAGATCTTCAGGGCTTTCTCGTCGCCTATTCCCGTAAAAGAGTCAAGGCGCGAGCGGTTGGCTTTACGGTACGAGCCTTTGAAGATGTAAGGGATGTTCAGTCTCTCGGCGATGCCCGTAATCCTATCTGCAATGCGCAGTGCCATGTCTTCGCCTTCGATAGCACACGGACCTGCCATCAGGAAGAAGTTGTCGTTGTTCTTAAAGTCGCTGATTGTCGTCATAACCGTTTTGTTCTTTCAATAACATAAGCGTTTGCTCTATCTTTTCTTCTGTCGGCAGCGATGCGTCAATCCAATGGATGGTGCAACCTCTGCGCTCCATTCCCCTGAACCAAGTCATCTGCCGTTTGGCAAACTGATGGATGGCAATCTCCAACTGCGACACCATATCATCGTATGAGAGCTTGCCGGTAACATACAGTGTGAGGTATTTGTACTCCAGTCCGTAGTAAATGAGATCTTCCGGCGCAACGCCCGAGGCAAGGATACCTCTCACCTCGTCCACCATACCTTCATCGAGGCGGGCACGAAGCCTCCGCGATATCTTCTCCCGCCGAAGCCCCCTGTCTATGTCGATACCTATGATAAGGCTGTTTATCGGATTATATTCGTTGGTATCCGGGGCTTTCGTCTTGTAATACTCTTCGATCTCTATGGCGCGGATAGCCCGCTGCGCCGTGTCGACATCCGTTTTGTTGTGCAGCGTCTTGTATGTTGACAGTATTTCTTCCAGCTCGGCAAGCGACTTGTCTTTCAACGCTTCCCTCAGTTCAGGGTTCTGCGGCACATCGAGCAGCTTGTATCCTTTCAGCACCGCCTCGATATACATCCCCGTGCCGCCGCAAAGGATCGGCAGTTTCCCTCTTTTTCTTATTTCCTCGTAAACGCGGAAGAAGTCGTGCTGATACTCGAACACATTATACTTATACCCCGCCTCGCAGATGTCGATAAGATGATAAGGAATCTTTTTTCCGTTTACCACATAGTCCGCCAGGTCCTTGCCCGTCCCGATGTCCATGCCGCGGTAAATCTGACGGGAGTCGGCACTGATAATTTCCGTATCCAACTCTTCTGCCAATGCAGCGGCGAAAGGTGTCTTGCCGCAGGCTGTCGGTCCAAGTATTGTTATAAGCTGATATGCATTCATGGAGCGGCAAAAGTATACAAAAAAGCCGTGCCCCGAAAGGCACGGCTCTCATCTATAATCGGAAACGCGATTAGCAGTTTACAGATGCCATGTGAGCGATCAGGTCGAGAACCTTGTTAGAATAACCGATCTCGTTGTCATACCAAGAAACAACCTTCACGAAAGTATCCGTCAAAGCGA
>CAVIFD010000309.1:0-2795 GCA_963641545.1 bacterium
AGGTAGAAGAGTGCTTTTCCGGTCTCATCGCGGCGCGACGAAGGTAGAAAAGTGCTTTTCTTATTTGTTGATGTCTTTCAGCTCCACAAGCTTATTGACGATGGCGTATATCGTCAGGGCGCTGGCACTGTGCACCTGCAGCTTGCGGGCAATGTTCCTTCGGTGAGTAATGACGGTGTGTGTGGATATGAAGAGGTGGTCGGCAATCTCGCGATTGGTCATGCCTTTTACCACGCAGACAACAATCTCCCTTTCGCGTGCGCTGAGCGATTGCTGCTCGTCCGGGTCGGCATCTTCTTCTTCTTTGGAGAGAAGGCTCTCTATCTTTTTCCGTATCTGTTCGACGGTGTCGAAGATGCTTATGCTGTCGTCATAGTGGCGCAGAAGCTCAGGGTCAGTGGGTGCGTAGAGCAAGGCGAAGCATTTCATGCTCTGCACCCCTATCGTATCCTTCAGCTGCGGGGCAGCAAGGGAACCGGGGACAGAGGGGTTGACGATAAGCACGTCGGGGTGCATCTTCCGGATGTCTTCCGCAAACGTTGCGGCAGGTGTTATGCCCGAGACACTGAGGCGGAGCCCCTGCAGATGCTTCAACACTGCCTCCAAGCCGCTACGGACAATGGAGGAAGGCTCGGCAATGACAATCTTAAGGTCTGCGCTCATCGTGAGGGTTGTTTTAATGTCTCTTCCAAGGCGAAGATGGCAGGCATGAAGAGATAGTCTTCCACATGATTGTGCGACGTAAGGTCCTCGCCCGTCGCAAAGATGTCGAACAAGACGCCGTTGAGCAGATGACTCCCCGGTCCCGGGTAATACTTTATCAGGATGTTCTTCAGCTCGATGATCTTCAGCTCGATCTGGTCGTGCCGACGACGGAAGATTGAGATGTTATACTTCGGGTCTTTCACGCCCTTCAGCAAGCCGCGCACATAGGGGAACACCACCTTTTCTTCATACGACATGTGTTTGTTCACCTCCTCGGCATACTCGTCGAAGAACCGCCTTATGGCTATGGCAACATCCTCCTGACATCCTGTGATTGCCTCCGACAGCTTCTCCCTGAGACGTGGCAGGCGGAAGTTGAGGAAGTAGTCGTGCGCATTGTGGAGATACGTTATCAGAGCTTCTATCGACAAACGCTTGTCCACCTCCTCCACCGGAGCCGACACTTCCTGCGCCAGGAAGTTGACGACCGTGAGGAAGGTGTGGGCATCAACTCCGTTCTGCCGGCACACCTCGCCTATGTTCTTCTCGCCAAAGCCGAGCACGATGCCGAAGCGACTCATGACAAGCACCATCGGATAGTTCTCGCAGATGAGATCGCTCATCTTGTCCGCAGCCTTGTATTTCCCGTGTTTATACATACGCGACACTGTTGTTTTATGGTTCGACAATGGGGTTATAAGGCGGGATACTCAGGCGCGTCGGCAGGAACCGTTGCCATGCATTCCATCTCTATCAGCCATCCGGAGCGGCACACCGGAGCAAGGACGATGAGATGCGGAAGGTCGGGATAGTTGGCACTCATAAACTGCTCCACGCGGGCATAGTCGCCCGTGTCGCGCAGGTAGACGACAGCCTCCATTATATCACTGCAATCGGCATCTGCTTCCCGAAGCAGGGCAGTGATGTTTTCCATCATGCGTTCAGCCTGTCTGATGACATCCCCCGGGTATACTATCTCTCCGTAACGATCTATGCTTGCCGTGCCGGAGATAAAGACATGCCGGCGGTCGCCATAGGTTACTGCGGCACCGCGCTCGAAGGTCACCCCGTATTCGAACGTGCGGTTCAAGTGCTCAGGGGCATAGAGATAACGTATCTGCGCGGGGTCAATGCCCTTCACGGCGTATGCATCCATCGTGACATACACGTTGGCATCCTGATACCTGCCCTCGATGCCTGTGCTGGCTATGTAGTGGGTGTCTTCCGTCAAGCCCTGCGTGGCAAATACTTCCTTACGGGCTTTCACCACACCCGGGTAGTTCACGTCGACGTTCTGCACGAACAGCCACGTGCGTATGCAGTTCTCTGCAAGCGAACAGCCCGCCCCCGTCAGCTGCATGATATAGTCGCGAAAGATAAGGCGTGTCTGATATTCCGAGCTTGCAGCTCTGTTGCACAGCCCTGCGCTGAACAGCTGGCGATAACCTCCATGGCTTGCCTCAAACACTCCGCCCTGCAACACCTCCGTCTGCACTCCCGTCTGCAGCCAAGCCCAAAGAGCTATCTTCGTGCCGTTCATCGGTGCCTGCTGCACAACGCTCAAGGCACAATACGCACCCACACGTTCCTCTTCCATAAGGAGGTCCGTCTGGTTTGTCACATCGCTCATGAAATAGCGACGGAACACCGCCGTCGGGTTACCGGGAAGCTCTGCCGCACATCTGCGATATGCTTCCATGAGATGTTTCAACTGTGTGGGGTAATCGTCCATCCTGTCGGTAAGGCTGACGATGACGTGATACTCTGTTATGCCTTTCTTCGTCTCGAAGGATGTAATCTTCAGGACTGCTTTGTCGTATTGTTTTGTTTCCAATTTCATAATGCTTGACAGCTATTGTTTTTCCGCTTCCAAAAGTACGGCTTATCCGACTAATAATAAAATCGGGCTCTAAGCCACTATCTCGGTGCACCTTCCGATATCCATGTCTTCATCAGCGTGATGAACTCGGGTGTGGAGGCGAATATATCGGAATGGTTATACCGCACTATGTCGCCTTGGAGGATATCCATGATAAAGCTCTCGTCGGGCTTCCCGGGGCACACAATCTTCTTTCCTTCCCCCGAGAGGC
>CAVIFD010000310.1:0-1133 GCA_963641545.1 bacterium
GCTTTGCTCCCCGAAAAGCTATCGTTTTCGCCGAGGTTTTGGGGCATCTGTTTTTAGGATATGTCTATTGTATTGATTATCAACATTTTGCATTTACCATAAAAGAACAGTACAATCCAGTTAAAATCCGGGCAAGTCCCACATCGGCAAAATGCGACATTTGGAACACTTTTCAAACATTGCACAAAGGACATACAACAAGTGTTGCACTGTTTTTTTTACGACAATAGAGACAATGTAGACAATAGAGATGATAACCTTCCTATCGTCGGTGTAAAAACGGCTGTGCCTAAAAACTGAAAAGATGTCAAAGGGAAATTTTCTTTCCCTCCCTGATACTCTTCATCTCGTTCTCCTTCATCTTCTTCAGCAGGTCGCTGGCAAAGATGAAATCGGTGAGCTTCTGGTTTGTGGACCCCATGATGTCCTCGCTCTTGCCCTGCCATTCCTTCTCGCCCTGATATATGAAGATGATGTTCTCGCCGATACCCATCACCGAGTTCATGTCGTGGGTGTTGATGATGGTGGTGATGTTGTTCTCCTGCGTTATGCTGTGCAGCAGACCGTCGATCACGAGCGATGTCTTGGGGTCAAGTCCGGAGTTCGGTTCGTCGCAGAAAAGGTACTTGGGGTTGAGGGCAATGGCGCGCGCTATTGCCACGCGCTTCTGCATACCGCCCGACAGCTCGTCGGGGTATTTCTTGTGCGCATCGGTGAGGTTTACGCGGTCGAGACATTCCTCTGCCCTGCGTGTGCGCTCGCGCAGCGTCATCGACGAAAACATGTCGAGCGGGAACATCACGTTCTCCAGCACCGACAGCGAGTCGAAGAGCGCGGCGCTCTGGAATATCATTCCCATCTCGCGGCGCATCATCACCTTTTCCTTCTTCGTCATGGTGACGAAGTTCCTGCCGTCGTAGAGCACCTCCCCGTCGGTAGGTTCAAGCAATCCCACGAGGTTTTTCATCAGCACCGTCTTTCCGCTTCCGCTCTGTCCGATGATGAGGTTCGTCTTGCCGCTTTCCAACACGGCGCTGATGCTTTTCAGCACGTTTTTGTCGCCGGACGACTTGCTGAGTTTTTTTATTTCAATCATTGTCTCTTGCTTTCGTTTGTCTTTCATGGGCTTGCCG
>CAVIFD010000310.1:1143-2794 GCA_963641545.1 bacterium
CCGTTAATCCGCTGCCGTCAGCTCAGTAACTGGGTGAGGAACACGTCGGAGCAAAGTATGAGCACGCTGCTCGTCACCACGGCGTTGGTGCTCGCCTTTCCCACTTCCACCGAACCGCCTTCCACCGTATAGCCGTAATACGACGACACGCTGCTGATGATGAAGGCGAAGAACAGGCTCTTGATGATGCTCATCCACACGAACCACGTGTTGAAGCTGTGCTGCAGGCCTTCCGTCAGGTCGTCGGGCGTGAGCACCTGTCCAATGTACGCCGTGGCGTAAGCTCCTATTATGCCCGTCGCCGAGGAGAATATCACGAGGAACGGCATGATGGTTATAAGTCCCATGATTTTAGGCAGGATGAGATAGCAGGCAGAGTTCACGCCCATTATGTCGAGGGCGTCGATCTGCTGCGTCACCCTCATCGTGCCTATCTCCGAGGCGATGTTCGACCCCACCTTTCCGGCGAGTATCAGACACATTATCGAGGACGAGAATTCGAGCAGCAGGATTTCCCTCGTGGTATATCCCGACACCCATCTGGGCATCCACGGGCTCTGGATGTTGAGCTTCATCTGGATGCAGATTACCGCTCCGATGAAGAAGGAGATGAGGAGCACGATGCCCACGGAGTCTACTCCCAATCCCGCCATTTCCTTGACGTATTGTTTCATGAACATCCTCATGCGTTCCGGGCGCGATAGCGACCGTCCCATGAGAATGAGGTATTTCCCGAAACTTGTCAGCTGACTGTATAATATCATTTTTCTTCTATTTTATGTGTGGCGTGCCCTTTGGCAGGAACGTGCCGTTATCTCATCATCCACTTGCCTTCGTGTTTCACCATCGGCACCACGATTTCCTCCTTAGTGCTGTCGGCGAAGCACATGAGCAAGTAAGCCTCCGCCGTCTCGCCCTTGGCGTCGTTGCGGCAGTTCGCTATCCTCACTTCGCTGATGCCGCCGTGGTCTTTGTTCAGCCCTGCGAGATACATCTTGCTGTTCGCCTCGAGCTGTTCCCTGTAGCTGCCGGGGATGCTTTCGGTGCGCAGTGTCATGGCGGTGAAATACTTGTATCCGCCGTTGTTGAGACTGTCGTAGAATTCCTTTGCAGCCTCCGCTGCGGCAAAGTCCGGCTTCTGCTGCCCGGCGGAGCAGGCCGTCAGTAATGCCGTGAGGATTGCGAGGGCCAGAGTTGCCGCGGTGACAGACTTTCCCATTTTATTTCTGTCTTATGAAGATGTTTATCGGCGAGCCGGTAAGCGTCCAGTTCGCGCGGATCTTGTTTTCGAGAAAACGCTTGTACGGCTCCTTGATATACTGCGGCAGGTTGGCGTAGAACACGAACGACGGAATCTGCGTGTTGGGTATCTGCGAGCAGTATTTTATCTTTATGTACTTACCCTTTATTGATGGTGGCGGATATGCCTCGATGAGCGGCAGCATCGTCTCGTTGAGCTTTGTTGTGCCGATCTTTATCTTGCGGTTCTGGTAGACATTCTTCGCCGTTTCCAGCACCTTGAATATCCTCTGCTTTGTCACTGCCGAGGCGAACACGATGGGGAAGTCGGTAAACGGCGCCATGCGGTTGCGTATGGCGTTTTCGAAGGTGTCCATCACCTTCTGGTCCTTGTTCTCCACAAGGTCCCATT
>CAVIFD010000311.1:0-2789 GCA_963641545.1 bacterium
AAAGAAATGCACCGAAGTTGAGTATGAGATCCCGCGTCGGGGCGCGGGATGACAGTGGGGCGGGAAGAGGGGAACCGGAAATTATACGTAGCTTTGCCGGCGTTTCTAACATATAAATACAATCATAACAATGAGAATTGCAGCAAATAAATTCGTAGCAGTCACATACGACTTGACCGTGGGAGAAGGCGAAGAGCGTGAGTTGATGGAAAGAGCAGTGGCGGAGCGCCCTTTGAAGTTTATCTTCGGGACAGGCACCATGCTTCCGGCTTTCGAGAACGGATTGAAAGGATTGGAGGCAGGCGAGAAGTTTGAGTTTACCATCGCTCCGGCGGAAGCCTACGGAGAGTATGTGGAAGAGCATGTGTTGGACCTTCCGAAGAACATCTTCGAGGTGGACGGCAAGTTTGACGCAGAGATGATAAAGGAAGGCAACACCGTCCCGATGATGGATTCGAACGGCAATCACGTAAACGGCTCTGTGCTGGAGGTGAAAGAGGATGTTGTCGTGATGGACTTCAACCATCCGCTGGCAGGCGAGACGCTTCACTTCAAAGGTGAGGTGGTTGACGTTCACGAGCCGACGGCAGAAGAGATAGCAGCCCTCACAGCACCTGCGGGCGGTTGCGGATGTGGGTGCGACAGCTGTGGGAGCGACTGCGGATGTGGCGACCATGATCACGGAGACGGCTGCGGATGCGGCAGCTGCCACTAACAAAGGCAGGCGGATGAACACATTCGGAAACATATACAGGCTCACTTCTTTCGGAGAGTCGCACGGCGTAGGCATAGGGGGCATCATCGACGGATGCCCCGCGGGTATAGTGTTGGACACGGCGTTTATCAGGCATGAACTGGACCGCCGCAAGCCCGGGCAGTCTGCCATCACCACTGCACGTAAGGAAGACGACGAGGTGCAGTTTCTCTCCGGCATATACGAGGGCATGACGACGGGGACGCCGATAGGCTTCGTTGTGTGGAACAAGAACCAGCGCTCCGAGGACTACGACGAGATGAAGGATGTCTACCGCCCTTCGCATGCAGACTACACCTACCGGATGAAATACGGCATACGCGACCCTCGTGGCGGGGGGCGCGCGTCTGCCCGTGAGACCGTCTCAAGGTGCGTTGCCGGAGCCATTGCCAAGACGGTGCTCCTCAGGGAAGGCATCAGCATCGCGGCATACACCTCGCAGGTGGGTAGCATCAGATTGGATGGCACATATAAGGACTACGACCTCAGCATGGCGGAACGGAACGCCGTGAGATGTCCGGACATGGAGAAGGCTGCGGAGATGGAGCGGCTCATTGCAGAGGTGAAGGCAGAGGGCGACACCATCGGGGGCATCGTCACCTGCGTGATAAAAGGCACTCCCGCAGGGCTTGGCGAGCCGGTGTTCGGCAAGCTGCACGCAGCCCTCGGTCATGCCATGCTGACAATCAACGCTGCCAAAGGCTTTGAGTATGGCGACGGCTTCGACGCGGCTCTCTATCGCGGCTCAGAGCATAACGACATATTCTTCAACGACGGGGGGCGCATCAGTACCCGCACCAACCATTCGGGAGGCATACAGGGAGGCATCTCCAACGGGCAGGACATATATTTCCGCGTTGCCTTCAAATCCGCCCCCACGATACTGCGGGAGCAGGAGACGGTGGACAAGGATGGCAACAGCACCATCTTGAAAGCCCGCGGGCGGCACGACCCCTGCGTCGTTCCGCGCGCCGTGCCCATTGTCGAGGCAATGGCTGCCATGACCATGCTCGACTATCTATTGCTTCAGAAAGCACACTGAATAAGCCCTCGCCCCTCCTCAACACGGCGGGGCTTATTTATTCATGATGGTAAGGCTCGTTGTGCAGGATGGTCATGGCGCGGTATATCTGCTCGATGAAGATAAGGCGTATCATCTGATGCGAGAAGGTCATCTTGCTGAGTGATATTTTCTCCGACGCAGCCCTGTAGACAGCCTCGCTGAAGCCGTAGGGACCGCCTACAACAAACACCAGCCGCTTCGGCACGGTCTGCATCTTCCTTTCCATATAGGCGGAAAACTGCATGGAGGTGTATTCCTTCCCTTTGTCGTCGAGCAGGACAAGACAGTCGCCCGCCTGCACGGATTTAAGTATCAGCTCTCCCTCCTTTTCTTTCTGCTGAGCTTCGGAGAGGTTCTTCGCGTTCTTTATGTCGGGGATAACCTCCATCTCGAAGGGGAGGTAGTGCGCGAGGCGGTTTTTATACTCGTCGATTGCCTTCACGAGATAATCGGCGTCGGTCTTTCCTATCACAAGCAGGATTGTCTTCATTCGTTTGGCGTCTTAACTTTTGAGACCGCTAAATTACGCAAAAAGCATACCTTTGCGGGGCAATAATCACAAAAAGAGGAGTTAACACATGAAACAGAATGAGACAGAAGTGAAGGATCGGCTGATAGACGAGCTTATCAAACTATCGTTTGCCGAAGACATCGGCGACGGCGACCATACAACCCTGTGCTGCATCCCCGAGACTGCCATGGGGAAGAGCAGGCTTATCATCAAGGAAGACGGTGTGCTGGCAGGCGTGGAGATGGCAGAGCGCATCTTCCACTACTTCGACCCCGAGCTTCGTATGACGGTGTTCATCCATGACGGCACGGAGGTGAAGAAGGGCGACATAGCCTTCACGGTGGAAGGAAAGACACGCTCGCTGCTGCAGACCGAGAGGCTCGTGCTGAATGTCATGCAACGTATGAGCGGCATTGCCACGACAACGCGCAAGTATGTAAAGGCACTCGAGGGCACGAAGA
>CAVIFD010000312.1:0-2782 GCA_963641545.1 bacterium
CAGGATGCACGGCGCGTCTGCCGGAAACGTTATACTGCCCCAAGGGCTGTCTCCTTCGTTGCCGGCACTGGAGAACAGCAGTATGCCTTTCTCTCCGGCGATATGTGCGGCGCGGCTGATATGCGAGGTCTCTCCGTCCAATGCCTCGTGATTGTACGACAGCTCTTCTGCGTCGAAAGTGAAATATCCCAACGAGGAAGAGATGACATCCACACCCATGCTGTCGGCATATTCCACGGCTGCCACCCAATAGTCTTCCTCTATAGGGTACTCCGAGCGGCTGTCTTCGCTCTTTATCAAAAGGTAGGAGGCTTCGGGCGCGGTGCCGACCATCACGTGGGGCGCGTTGGCTGCAAGGCACGAGAGGACCTTCGTCCCGTGGTCGTCCGACGTGTAGACGCTCTGACAGGGCGCGACCATGTTGCGCGTACCTATTATATTCATGGAACGGAACACACTGATGCGGTCTGCGTTCCTGAAGCCTGCGTCGATCACTGCCACGCGCATCCCTTCGCCCCTGAACCCTTTGCCGTGCAGCTTCTCGCCGCGCAGCATCCTTATCCCGCTTTCCGCATATCCGTATATGCTTTTCAGAGGGGATGAGGCAGGTGTGAGTTGCGTCTGCCGGTCGTCTTCTTCTTCGGCAGGGAATGTCTTCACGCCCTTCCATACCCACTTCACCGAATCGACCATGGGAAGTTCTTTCAGCCGAGAGGAGACGGCACTGTCGCAGCTTACGACAACCACAGTCGAGAGCCACCGGCTCACTGCCACCGGCTCTGCTCCGCAGGATCTCAACGCATCGATATATGCCTCGGAGATGGGAATGTCGGACGTGGTGACGGGTATCCCTCTCTTTTCGCGCCGCATGACGGCTTCTTTCGAAAGGAATGCCTCCGGTGTGTCTGCGGAAAAGCCTCCGTCACCCTTGTCTTTCAGGTAGACGCGGAAACCGTAGCTCTCTTCCGCCGCAAGAGAAAGGGAAAGGTGGCACAGCAATATGAGTAGGATGATATGTTTTGTCATACGGTCGGCAAAGGTAGTCCTTTAGCCGACAACCCGCAATCCCGTCTTCTGCGCTCCGCAGAGGAGGGTTTGAATATCTTTTCCGGTCCCATGCAATTTGCAGGAAGGAAAAAAAGTGCTTTTCCGGTCTCATGCAATTTGCAGGAAGGAAAAAAAGTGCTTTTCCGGTCCCATGCAATTTGCAGGAAAGAAAAAAAGCTCTCTTCCGGCTCCATGCAGACTGCATGAAGGAAGAAAAGTTTTATCACTACTTTTGCCACCCGAAAACAATCATAAACAGATGCTTGATATTCAATGAATCGAAATTCTACAATCGCAGTTATTGCCGGTGCAGGTCCTGCAGGTCTTACCGCGGCGTATGAACTGCTGAAAAACACGGATGTCCGTCCCGTCATCCTCGAAGCCACCGATGCCATCGGCGGTATTTCGCAGACGGTGCGTTATAAGGGTAACCGCATGGACATCGGCGGTCACCGTTTCTTTTCCAAGAACGAGGAGGTGATGCGCTGGTGGCAGCAGGTCATGCCGATGCAGGACGCGCCGTCCAAGGATACTCTCCTGTTGAATAAGAATGCTTTAATTACCCCCCCCATCGATTGGAAAATGTTACCGAAGGGTTGCACGACCCTGAGCGTACAGACCGCGTGATGCTGCTCCGCAGCCGCGTGAGCCGTATCTTTTTCCTGCGAAAGTTTTTCGACTACCCCATCTCGATGAAGAAGGAGACCTTCTTCAATATGGGTTTTGCGCGTACCGTGCGTGCGGGCATGGGCTATCTGTGGTCGTGCGTGCACAAGCTGCCGGAGACTTCGCTGGAGAACTTTTACATCAACCGTTTCGGTCGCCCGCTGTATGAGATGTTCTTCGAGGGCTATACCGAGAAGGTGTGGGGCATTCATCCGTCCAAGTTGGGAGCCGACTGGGGCAGTCAGCGCGTCAAGGGTCTGAGCGTTCTCTCCGTCCTCAAGGATATGCTGCGCCGCGCGCTGGGTATCCGCAGCAAACACGTCGAGACTTCCCTCATAGAGCAGTTCATCTACCCCAAGTATGGTCCCGGGCAGCTGTGGGAGACTGTTGCCGACGACATCCGCGGGCAGGGCGGCGAGATACTGATGCGTCACGAGGTGACGGGCGTGAATGTGGAGGATGGCAAGGTGGTCTCCGTCACGGCATGCACGGCGGACGGAGAGGTGCGGACTTTCCCGTGCGATTATTTCCTTTCCACCATGCCTGTCAAGGATCTTGTGCCCGCCCTTCGCGGAGTGGAGGTGCCGCAAGAGGTGAGGGATATTGCCGCGAACCTGCCTTACCGCGATTTCATTACCGTCGGGCTTTGCGTCAGGAAGATGCGCATAAAGAACCAAACCTCTGTCTCTACCTTCGACAGTCGCGTGCCGGATACGTGGATTTACATCCAGGAACGGGATGTGCATATCGGGCGTTTGCAGGTGTTCAACAACTGGTCGCCCTACCTTGTCGACGACTACGAGCATACGATGTGGATAGGCTTGGAGTATTTCTGCACCGAGGGCGATGCACTCTGGACAATGCCGTCGGAGCAGTTCATACGGATGGCAGTTGACGAGCTGGCCAAGATAGACATCATCGACCGCGAGGATGTGCTCGATGCCTGCCATGTGCGCGTCAAGAAGGCGTACCCCGCCTACTACGGCTCGTATTACAGATTGGACGAGGTCAAGGCGTTCCTCGACACCCTGCCCAATCTCTACTGCCTCGGGCGTAACGGGCAGCACCG
>CAVIFD010000313.1:0-2771 GCA_963641545.1 bacterium
GGTATTTTCTTATCCGCTACGGCTTAGGTGGATAAATCATCGGGTATTTTCTTATCCGCTACGGCTTAGGTGGATAAATCATCAGGTATTTTCTTATCCGCCATGGCTTAGGTGGATAAATCATCAGGTATTTTCTTATCCGCCATGGGGAAATCGGATAAATCGACGGAATAAACAGGGGCTGCAACGCCGGTCGGCGAAGCAGCCCCGATAGGTTTTTCATCCCTTTTTTTATTCCGTTATCTCCACGCCATAGTATGGACGGAATTCATCATTCGATTTGTATACGTAGTACGTCGTCGGATTGGTGTACGGGTTGTTGTAGTGGTATATCGCAGGGTTGGCGTTCAGCTCAGCCTGATTCCACCCTGGCGTCCAGCCGACATACACACCGTCCATGTCGAGGCAGTGCTGATAACGCTCGCAGTTCGTACCCTTGTATGCACGGTGGATACCCACTTCGAGGCGTTTGGCATCGAAGTAGTTCACTCCCTCGCCCCAAAACTCCACACCTTTCTGGAAGATATACTCGTCCATGAACGCGTCGGCAGTGGCCATGCTGCAGGTGTACGAAGCATTACGCGTCTTCACTATCTCCTCCAAGGCAGCGCAGGCAGCCGACACACCCGAGGTATGGAGAGCAGCCTCGGCACGCAGGAAATACATCTCCTCGATACGCATGATGGGATAGTCTGTCGCGCCACCCACGGTGTAGGTCTTATAGTCGCCGTTGTGCGGACGGAACTTGATGTTCACATACAGCCAGGGCCACGACTGGAAGCCGTTCGACGAGTTTATGCGCGAGCGAATCCACGAAGCGGAGCTGTTGAGCCGGTACTGATACTTCGTAGGTCCGAAGCCGGAGTAGTCGTCGTTCCAGTCGGTCTGCACCTTGCTTGTGCTCTCGTCGTTGACAGACCATTTGTTGTTGATAAACCTCCCTGTCTCATCCTTTTCCACAAGGTACGGCTCGCCTTCCTTCTGGTTTTTCGACTCGTAGAAGAAGTTGGGAGCCAGCCACGACTTCTTGCGGAAGTCGTCGTCGGAAAGACGTTCGTACCACTTACGCCCGAGCGAACGGCCCACGCGCCATCCGTATGAGCTGAAGTTGGTCTCCGTCCCGAAGATCATGGCAAACACGAACGAGCCTGTCGAGGAGGCATCGGTGTTGCCTTCGGAGATGGAGGTTGCCCACATCCACGAGTTCTGCGAGTTACGGTTGTTGAAGCCGTTGACAGGGTCTGTCCACTCGTCTTCCGTCAGCGGCGTGCAGCCTGCGGCGGCAATGGCCTTGTCGGCATATTCGCCGGACTTCTGCCAGTAGGAAGCCTCGTCTTTGTATGTCTGCGAGGTGCCGACGCGCGACGCGAGGTTGGCGTATGCACGGGCATAGAGACCGTAGACGGCAGCGAGGTTAGGCTGTGTCTTGTCGGTGCGTGTATAGCCGTTGAGATATGTCTCTGCCTCACGAAGGTCGCTGAGGATAAGGTCGTAGACAGCATCCACCGTAGCACGCGGGTTGTTGGATGCCTCTGCCGAGGTGGTCTTCTCCGTCACGATGGGCACGCCGAGGTTCGTAAGGTCGTTCTCCGGCTGCACGTAGGTGTAGCGGCTGTCCGTCGGCTTCTTGTATTCCATGATCTGCACGAGGTCGAGGTAATAGAGAGCGCGGTAGGCATAGCTGATGCCGAGATAACCCTTGCGCTTGTCGTCGAGGTTATTCGTGTCGATCAGCCCGATGATGTCGTTCACGTTCTTGATGTACGCATAGTAGAGATACGAGGGATAAAGTCCGCGGTTGGAGCCTGTGGCACTCACCGCGCCGTAGCAGTAGGCACCCATCGTATTGTATCCGTTCGCTCCGGAGCAGACCATCTGCGTCGTGCCGTGCTCGAGCATGGCACGCATGCTGCCGTAGGAGATCATCTCAAGACCTCCGTCGGAGTTCTTATAGCCTGCCATGGAGGTGTAGATGGAGTTCACCATTCCTTCCAGAGCCGACTCCGAAGCCTGTATCTGCTTGTCGAGGACATACTCTGTCGGCAGTGTTTCCTCGATACAGCCGCTCAGCCCGAGAAGAGCTGCGGCTGCCAATAGGTTCATATATTTCTTCATGATGTTTTCTTTTTTGTGTTTAGAATGTCAGTGAGATGCCGCCCGAGACGGTACGTATCGGAGAATAAAGCTCCGGATTGGTGTATCCCTTCAGCGTGTAGCGCGGGTCGAAGCCGCGGCGGGCAGAGACGTAGAACAGGTTCTCGCCCGAGAAGTAGAGACGTATGTTCTGAATGTTGTACTTCTGCGTCAGGCTCGACGGCAGGGTATATCCGAAGTTGATGTTCTGCACGTTCAGATAGCTTGCATTCGTGATGAAGCGGTCGGAGCGCGGGTTCTGCGAGTATGTCTCGGCAAACTGCAGGCGGGGCACAGAGGTGTTTGTGTTCTCCGAAGTCCATGCCTTAAGTATGTCGGTGTGCCATGTCGTGGCTGTCGTTCCGCTGCTGTGCATCAGTGTCTGGTAGGTATAGTCGTAAGCCTTGCCGCCCAGCTGATAGCTCAGGTTGAAGGAGAAGTCGAAGCCGCGATAAGCGAGCGAAGTGCCCAGACCTCCGTAGAACGAAGGAAGAGCATCGCCGATAAGATAGTCTGTTGCCTGGCTGGCATCCTTCGTCGTCTCCTGTCCTGTCACGTTGCCTGCCTCGTCGAGCACGTCCTTATAGAACAGCGACTCGCCCGTCTCGGGGTCCAAGCCTGCAAACTTGGGCAGATAC
>CAVIFD010000314.1:0-2766 GCA_963641545.1 bacterium
TAGTTTACAAACAGCATCACCAGGATGCCGACAGCCATAAACAGCAGGGCTGCCGCAAACACGGGATAAATCTTGCCTATAATCTTGTCGATAGGCAACAGCGTTGCCAGTATATAATATATGAAGACCACAAATATCCAGAACGTCGTATCAAGGTATTCGGGCGTGAGCTTTGCCAATAGTCCTGCCGGACCTGCAACGAAAACAGCTCCCACCAGCACCATCAGTATCACGGTAAAGCCGCGAAGAAACTGCTTGAAGTTGTTGCCGAGGTAACGACCGGTGATTTCAGGCAGGCTTTCGCCGTCGTGACGGAGCGACAGCATTCCGGCAAGATAGTCGTGCACGGCTCCCGCAAAGATTGTTCCCAATACGATCCAAAGGAATGATGCCGTGCCAAACTTCGCACCCATGATGGCACCGAATATCGGTCCCAGTCCGGCAATGTTCAAGAACTGTATCATAAAGACCTTCCACGACGACATCGGGATGTAGTCCACTCCGTCCATATGTGTGTAAGCCGGAGTTTTACGAGACGGGTCAATGCCGAAAATGCGCTCCATAAAAGCGCCGTAAATAAAATAGCCCGCAACGAGAGTTACGAGGCAACATACAAAAGTTATCATGATAACGCAGGTATTGTCAACGGATTCATTCGATTAGTTGTTCAGCAGACGTTTCACCGTCTCCGAGATGGCGCGACCCTCTGCCCGTCCGGCGAGAGCTTTTGATGCAACGCCCATCACCTTGCCCATGTCTTTCGCTCCTGTAGCACCCACTTCGGCAATGATTTTCTTCACTTCTGCTTCCAATTCTTCTCCGGTCATCTGTTTCGGCAGATATGTCTCGAGCACCTTCACCTGGGCAAGCTCTGCCTCCGCCAAGTCTGCGCGGTTCTGCCCGCTATAGATTGCAGCCGAATCTTTGCCCTGCTTTACCAGTTTCTGTATCATCTTCGTTGCATCGGCATCCGTCAGTGTGTCGCCTGCTCCCGGGGCGGTCTTTGCTTCAAGAAAGACCTTCTTTACATTTCTCAATGTCTCGAGGGCAACCTTGTCTTTTGCCTTCATCGCGTTTTTAATGTCTTCGCTGACTCTTTCAAACAAATCCATATATAAATCGGTTATTAGTAATTATCGGAAACGAATCACCTGTCTGCCTCCGCCGTTTGTCTTTTTCTCTTCCGCAAACGAAGATGCAGTGCGAGTGCCCACCGGCTCCGCAGTGATGTTCTGCGCCGTTCTCTGACGCACTTCGGCAATCACTTTCGGGTCGCGGTTATACGTGGGGTTATCTTCAATGACGGCAATAAGTCTGTCGTCGTCCATTTCTTCCGCCGTCAGCACAACCACCTTGGCACGACCTGCAACCTGTCGTATGCTTTGGCTCGATGTGCCGTAATATTTGTCGATCAGTTTTTTATCGTCGCGTTCCTTCTTGATGCGTTCTTCTTCCTCGCGAAGTTCTTCCTCTGTCATACGGGTGCGGTCGCTAAGATGTTTCTCTGCAATCTCCGGGATATCGTCAACGCCGAATCCTGTTGCAAGAATGGTGATCTTCACCTTCGCTCCCAATGACTCGTCGATAGCCGTACCCCATATCACATCTATGTCACGTCCGAAGCGCGACATGAAGTCGTGCACATCGTCCATCTCCTCCATGCGCAACTCGTCTTCCTTGCCAAACGAGATGTTGAGCAGTATCTTCTTGGCATTGAAAATGTCGCTGCTGTTCAACAGCGGAGAGTTCAACGCATCCTCGATAGCCCGATGCACACGGCCCTCGCCTTCGCCGAATCCGTTGCTCATAAGGGCAACACCTCCGTCTTTCATTGTTGTGTTGACATCCGCAAAGTCGAGGTTGATTGTCCCGGGGAGAGTGATTATCTCTGCAATGCTTTTTGCTGCAACAGTCAGCGTGTCGTCCGCCTTTCCGAAGGCATTAATCATTGTCAGGTCGGAATAGATGGCACGTAGTCGCTCGTTGTTGATAACGAGCAGGGCATCCACATTCTTGTTGATCTCTTCCACGCCGTTCAATGCCTGGAGGATCTTGCGCTCGCCCTCAAAGACGAAAGGAATGGTGACAATCCCGACTGTTAGTATTCCCATATCTTTGGCAATGCGGGCAATGACAGGAGCTGCTCCCGTCCCTGTTCCGCCGCCCATACCGGCAGTGATGAACACCATCTTGGTGCCGTCGCTAAGCATCCTGCGGATTTCCTCCGTGCTCTCTTCGGCAGCCATCCTTGCTCGTTCGGGCTTGTTGCCTGCGCCCAACCCCTGGGTGATGTTGCGCCCCAATGAAAGTTTGTCGGGCACCTCCGAACGGTTCAGTGCCTGGTTGTCGGTGTTACACAAAACGAATGTCACATCGTGTATGCCTTCCTTGTACATGTGGGTAACAGCGTTACCGCCACCGCCTCCTACTCCAATCACCTTGATGATCTTGGGAGTGTCTGTCGGATAATCGAAATTTAATATCTTGTCGTCGTCCATTGTCTTCCGGTTTTATTCGTTTCTCTCGCTGCTTTGTCTTTTTATAACTCTCCGTCGTCAAACAAAGATTTACTCAAATCTTCTATCTTGTTTTTCCAGCTTTTACCAAAGAGTCCGCCTTTAGGTTTCTTCTGGGGAGTGCCCGTCGGCTTTTCTGTCTTACAGGGTTCTTCCGTTTTCACCTTTGTTTCCGGTTCAACGTGCTGAACTATGCGGGCGCAGTTTTCCGTGCCTTTCTTCAGCAGGCCCACTGCCACTGCATATTCGG
>CAVIFD010000315.1:0-2765 GCA_963641545.1 bacterium
CCACGAACGTCTTGCCCGTCCCTGCCGGACCGGTGGCAAACACAAGGTCGTTTTCCTCGAACGCCTTCACGAGCGACTGCTGATGCTCGCCGCGGGCAACGATTGCCCTGCCGTTCATCCCGTGGATGATAAGGTTTTCCTGCTTTACGACTGTCGGGTTTTTGCCTTTGACAATATCGAGGATGACATCTTCGGTCAGCGAGTTGAACTCCTCGCAGTATTTCTCCACCTCACGGATCTTCTTCAGAAACAGCTCAGACTCGTCCTCGTCGCCGATAATCTTCATCACGTTTCCGCGGGCAACGATGCGCAGCTTGGGAAACAGCGTCTTGATAAGCTGCATGTTCGCGTTGTTTACCCCGTAGAAGATGACCGGGTCTACACTTTCCAGAATATATATCCTTTCTATCATCCGTTTGCTCTGTTTTTCCTCTCGGCTTACATGCCTTGTTTTTAGGCTCGGCAAAAATACTGCTTTTCTTCCTTCGCCGGAGATGAAAAAATCGAAGCCGAGGGCTCTTCCTCCGTTTTTGCGGTGAAAAAATCGAAGCCGAGAGCTCTTCCTCCGTTTTTGCGGCGAAAAAATCGAAGCCGAGGGCTCTTCTTCCGTTTTTGCGGTGAAAAAATCGAAGCCGAGAGCTCTTCTTCCTTCGCTGAAATCCGGCGAAGCTGCCCGAGCACTTTTCTGATTATTTTTGCGCCGCAAAAACGGAAAAAAGATGACATTATCGCTGAAAACATTGGGCGTGCTGGCTGTGTTGCCGGCTATGCTTGCTTTCCCCTCATGCACGGAGAAGCGCGGAGAACTGAAACGTATATGGTACGACGGGAGCTACAACCGCGACTTCAACGACCTGAACGACGTGCAGCTGGCAGTGGCTGAGAAGATAGGAATAAAGCCTATCCATAACCGCGACGAGGCGAAACATGCCTCGAGGAAGATGACGGAGATCGCAACGTGCGAGTATTACGAGGTGGAGGAGCTGAAACATTCCATTCCCTTCCTCATTCCCGAGGCGGCAACATTGCTCGAAGACATAGGACGCAATTTTCAGGACTCGCTCAGAAACCTCAATGCGCCGCAATACAGGATAAAGGTGACAAGCGTCACCCGCACCGTCGACGACGTGAAGAACCTGCGCCGGCGCAACACCAATGCCTCGAAAAACTCTGCCCACCGATATGGCACGACCTTCGATATCTCGTGGGTGAGGTTCACCAAGATGGAAGAGGATACGCTCGACATTGATGGCGACCGCCTGAAGATGGTGCTTGCCACTGTGCTGCGCGACCAACGACGCGCCGAGCGTTGCTTCGTCAAGCACGAGCGCAAGCAGGGGTGTTTTCACATCACCGTCCGCAAATAACCCCTCCGCCGTAGGTCAGAACAACCGGATGAGAAGCAGCCCGAGGGCAACGGAGACTCCCGAGGCTATCAGTCCGGGGATCATAAACGAGTGGTTGAGGATGTATTTCCCGATGTGGGTAGTTCCCGTGCGGTCGAAGTTGATTGCCGCAACGATGGTAGGGTAGTTAGGGATGAAGAAGTAGCCGTTCACCGCCGGAAAGAGAGCTATCAGCATATACGGCGATAACCCCAACGCTATTCCCAGCGGCAGCATTGCCCGCACCGTTGCCGCCTGGCTGAACAGCAGTATGGACATAAAAAACAGAGCTATGCCGAACAGCCATGGCATGTCCGTCACGATCTGCTCTATCGAGCCTTTTATCTCTGCCATATTACCCCCGATAAACGTGTCGCCCATCCATGCAATGCCGAAGATGGCAACAACAGCCTGCATGCCCGACGAGAAGACGGAGCCGCGCACAGCCTTCAGCCCGTCCGTGCGCGTTGCCAGCAATATGACGGCAGCAGCCGAGAGCATGAGTATCTCTATGATGTATGACATCGGCATGCTCTCGATATGGAACGCGGCACGCAGACTCTTTGCCGAGCCGAACAGCACTATGCCCACCGTTGCCATGATGAATATCACCACACTCAGGGCAGCAGCCTTGCGGCTCTTCACGTCCTCCGTCTTGCAGGTGGCAGCTGTGGTGAACTCACCCTCTGCAACGCGCCGGCGAAACTCGGGGTCGTTTTCCAGCTCACAGCCCACGCGCAGCGAATAGAGAGCCCCTGCCAGCACGCCTGCAAGTGTGCACGGCACGGAGATCATCAGTATGTTGAGCAGCGTAATGTCGTAGCCCTGCCCCATGAGCATGCTGAGCAGCGCGACAGTGGCTGCCGAGATGGGGCTGGCAGTGATGGCTTGCTGCGAGGCTATCACGGCAATGCCCAACGGCCGCTCGGGGCGTATCTTCGTCTCCGTTGCCACCTCCGCAATGACGGGCAGCACGGAATAAGCCACGTGCCCCGTGCCGGCAATGAACGTGAGGGTGTATGTCACTATCGGGCTCAGGATGGTGATCTTCGAGGGGTTGCGGCGAAGGATCTTTTCCGTCCATCGCACCATGAGATCCAATCCCCCCGCCGCCTGCATGCAGCTTGCCGCAGCAATCACGGCAACGATCATCAGCATCACGTCGATGGGCGGCGATGTGGGCTCAAGATGGAAGACAAACGTCAGCACGGCAAGCCCCAGCCCGCCGAGCACTCCTAATCCTATGCCGCCCAAACGTGCCCCGACCACGATGGCGAGCAGCACGACGATAAGTTGAATTATCATGATTTCCTCTTGTATGTGTGTTCCGTTACGAAAGCCGCAAAAGTAGGGAAATTACTCTTTCGCCGCACCGGGCGT
>CAVIFD010000316.1:0-704 GCA_963641545.1 bacterium
GCCGAGCAAGCGTTCCACCTGGCGGGTCATGCGGACCACAAAATAGACCCACAGCATATTCAGGATAAGGGCAATGACGATGTTGACCTCGGCATACTCGGTGCGGAGGGAGAGGAGCGTCGTGAACGAGCCGGCACCCGCCAGGAGCGGGAACACGAGCGGCACGAGAGTGGCTTCCTTGATCGGTCCCGTGTTCTTGAATATCTCGACATCCAAAATCATCTCCAAAGAAAGAAGGAAGATGACAAAAGAACCTGCAACGGCGAACGACTCGATGTCGACGCGGAAAAGCCTGAGCAGGAAATCGCCCGCATAGAAGAAGGCGAGCATAAGAAGAAACGAGATGACCGTCGCCTTCAGCGCATTCACGTCCTTGCCGCTTTCCTTGAGGTTTATAATAATAGGTATGGAACCGATGATGTCGATAACGGCAAAAAGCACGATAAACGCGCTGGCGATCTGTTGGAAATTAAGTTCTGAAAACATACGGGAAACCCTCTTTTTTAAATTTTCCGTGAAGGTACGGCTTTCAGGCGATAAGGAGTACCTTTGGCGCCGGTATTAACAAAAGGGCTATGGGCATAGTTATAGGAATTGACGTAGGAGGGAGCACGACGAAGATTATCGGCTTGGACGGAGAGAACATCAAAAGCCCCATGTTCGTGAGGGCAACCGATCCGGTGACATCTCTGTTTGGTGCTTTC
>CAVIFD010000316.1:714-2761 GCA_963641545.1 bacterium
ATCTCTACGATAATGACATTGCGTTGGGAAGCGTTGAGAAGGTGATGCTTACGGGCGTGGGGAGCGCGTATATCAACCAGCCGCTGTACGGACTGCCGACGGCGAAGACCGACGAGTTTCTTGCCAACGGGTTAGGGGCACAGTATATGACGAAGCTCGACAAGCTGATTGTTGTAAGCATGGGGACGGGCACCTCGTTTGTCAAGGTCGACGGCACGAGGATAGAGCATATCGGCGGCATAGGCGTTGGCGGCGGAACGATGCAGGGGCTGTCGCGACTGATGCTGAAGACGCAGGATTTTCATCAGATCGTTGACCTTGCCTTGAAAGGCGACATCACAAACGTCAATCTTCAGATACGCGACATCTGCAACATTGCCCTTCCGGGCTTGCCTCTCGACGCCACAGCCTCCACGTTCGGAAAGGCGGAAACGAACGCCTCGCCTGAAGACGTTGCGGCGGGTATCATTTACATGGTGCTTCAGTGCATCGGGCAGGCAGTGATCCTTGCGGCACTCAACAGCGACATCCACGACTATGTGCTGATTGGCAACCTCACCAAGCTCCCGCAGTGTAAGACCGTCTTTTCCCGCCTTGAAGATATATACGGCGGCACTTTCCACATACCCGACCACGCAGAATACCGCACGGCAATCGGCGCGGCATTGGCGTATACAAACAAAAGAGACTTCCTCTCGGTGGAGTAAAATCGGAAAAGTGCTTTTCCGGTCTCATCGCGGCGCGACGAAGGTAGAAAAGTGCTTTTCCGGTTCCATCGCGCTGCGACGAGATAAGAAAAGCACTTTTCCAAAATTGTTTCCAAGAAATGAGATGCCGCAGGCGGCACTGACAGGGTTACCCTATCATTTGGACGCTGCGTTTGATGAAGCGGCTCAGCGCTTCGCCTTTCAGCATGCCGCCCCCGAGAAGAGCGAGGTCGATAAGCTGTCCGACCAGATTGTCTGTGGCAGCATATTCCGACAGAATGTCATTGCACTGCGACACCAATTCATCAATCTTATGGTTGGTGTTCGTCATGTCCTCTTTTTCTTCTGCGGAGATCTCCTCTTCCTTCTTTTTGCTTTGTGCTTCGCGAAGATCGCTTTGGCGCGTCTTCCAGCCTTTCAAGTCTGCCAGGATGGGTTTCAGCTTCTCGCCGCAGCTCTCTTCCTCGCCCGAGAGCACCTTCTTGATGAGCGCGTGGTCGGTGTTGAGCACAAGGTTGTAGCTGTCCGGCATCTCGCCGTAGAACGACATCCCGGGCTGCATGGCAGACATCTCGCGCATACGGCGCATGTACTCGCTTTGTGTCAACATGACAGGGTTGGCAGTCTCGCCCAGGGCTTCGAAGGTGACGATGAAGTCCGCCTTCTCTATCTTCGGCAGCCTGCTGCGAAACATCTCCTGCAGGGCGTTCCGTTGGTCTTCGTCGAGGGTGACCTTGCCGGCGTTGTCCTTCGGAATTAGATTGTCGATGGTGTCGCTGTCGACGCGCACGAAACGCGTCTTGTCGAACTTCTGCTCCATTTGGCTTATGGCGTGAACATCGAGCTGACCGTCCATGATCAGCACATTGTATGCCTTGTCTTTTGCTGCCTGGATGTAGCTGTACTGCTCGTCGGCGTTCGTGGCATAGAGATAGACGCGCGTGCCGTCCTTGTCGGTCTGATTGCTTTCGACAAGCGTCTTGTACTCATCAAACGTGTAATACTTGCCGTCCACATCCTTCAGGAGGGCGAACTTGGCAGCGCGGTCGTAGAACTTCTCGTCGCTGAGCATACCGTATTGGATAAACAGTTTGAGGCTGTCCCATTTCTCCTCGAACTGCTTGCGGTCGTTCTTGAAGATCTCCTCCAGGCGGTCTGCCACCTTCTTGGTGATATGGTTGGATATTTTCTTCACGTTCTGGTCGCTTTGCAGGTAAGACCTCGAGACGTTAAGCGGGATGTCCGGCGAATCGATCACACCGTGCAGCAGCGTCAGAAACTCGGGGACGATACCCTCGACGGAGTCTGTCACGAACACCTGGTTGCAGTAGAGCTGTATC
>CAVIFD010000317.1:0-2757 GCA_963641545.1 bacterium
CTCCACGTCACATTCCCGGCATTGGCGCGGCAGTGAGGCATGTTTGAGGAGGCTGAACGCCTGTTGTTTCTCACCGTAGAGCATCTCCGTCAGGGTTTGGCTGCCGATGTTGCCTATCTTATACTCGGGGAAGACGAAGTGGTCACACGAATACACGTCGCCATTATGCTCCATGACGCCGGCATGGCCACAGTTCCTCGAATAGGCACAGATGCCCGGCGGCACACCCATCAGGTTGGCAAGTGTGCAGTCGAATATCTCAACGAACGTCTTGCCCACATCATGGCGCACCCACTCGTCGAAGATGGTGCAAAGAAACTCGCCCCATTGCTCGGGCGTTACGGAGTAGTCCGCAGGAGGGATATCCCCGCTGTCGGCAAGGCTTGCAAGGCGGCATCCGTCGGCAGTGGTGATCAACCTTTCCACGACGGGTGTAAACTGCAGATACCTGCATCCGATGTCCTTGAAGAAACGGTAGAACTCCGTCGGGTGATCGGCATTGCAGGCATTTACCACAGCCATGGCGTTCCACTCCACTCCGTGCTTCTTCAAGAGCCGTATGCCGTGCATCACCTTGTCCCACGACGGGCTGCCGGAAGATGTCTGACGGTAACGGTCGTGATACTCCTGCGGTCCGTCGATGGAGATGCCTACTAACCAGTTGTTTTCTCGGAAGAACTCGCACCACTCGTCGCCAAGCAGCGTGCCATTGGTCTGGATGACATTACAGATATGCTTGCCGCGTGCATATTTCCTCTGAAGAGCCGCTGCCTTCTTGTAAAACCCGATGGGGCACAGCAGGGGCTCGCCGCCGTGCCATACGAAGAGCACCTGCTCCATTGTCTGTGCCTCGATGTACTCGCGGGTGAACTGCTCAAGCATCTCGTCGGACATAAGAGGGCGGGATGCTGCAGTGCCGTAGAGATGTTTCTTCTCTGAATAATAACAGTATCTGCACGCCAAGTTGCACTGTGCGCCCACGGGCTTGAGCGTCACATACAGAGGACGGGCAAACGGCGTTGCAGCGTTGTTGTTTGTCATGGCAGGGTGATTGGGAAGTCGGGGCTGTCGGTATGTTCCCTACGAACGGCTTCCAACAGCTCCGCCAATATATCGGGATGCTCCTTAGACACGTCATGGTCTTCGTGAATATCCGCTGCCAGGTTATACAGTCGGGGCACGCCTCTTTCGACCACCATCTTCCAGTCTCCCTTTCGCACGCCTATCTGGTCTGTCTCGTGAAACTCCCAGTAGAGATACTCATGGTGTTTCTGCTCCGAATCCCTGCCGAGGAGAGTGGGCGCGATGGAGATACCGTCGAAGCCATCGCCCGCCAATGTCTTGTTGGTGTAGCGTTTCTCATAGTCGCGTATGCCGGCAAGGTCGCAGAATGTCGGCAAGAGGTCGTAGAAAGCAAACTGTGTGTCGTTCACCGTTCCCGCCTCGATTTGTCCGGGAAACCATGCTATGAACGGGACGCGTATACCCCCTTCGTAGCATTGACGTTTCAATCCCTTCAGCTTGCCGTCGCGTCCGAAGAACTCGGGGTCTGCTCCCCCTTCCTCGTGAGGTCCGTTGTCGGAGGTGAAGATGACGAGGGTGTTCCTGTCGAGTCCTTTCTCCTTCAGCTTCGCGAGTATCTCGCCCACATACATGTCGAGCCGTGTGATCATTCCGGCAAACTGTGCGTGGGTATGCACCACGGCATTGTAGCGCGAGTCTTCCCATCCTCCCCATGTCTTGTCCGTGAAGAACTGCTTCCTGTAGCCCTGCAGTATGGAGTCTTCGGGCTGCGCCAGCTCGGCATGAGGCAGGGTGTAGGTGAGGAAGCCTATGAACGGATGCTCCGGGTCCTGACGGTCTATCCATTCCAAAGCCTTGTCGTGAATGATACGGGCGGAATACTCGCTGCGCTTGAAGTAGTCCTTGCCAAACATCGGATACCGTATGTTTTCCTCCATCACCTCCCTCACCACAGCCGTATCGCCCAACGCCCTGCTGTAACGGTTCAGGAAGTTCGGATAGTAGAGGTGTGCCTGAAACTGACAGATGTAGCCGTAGAACTCATCCACGCCGCGCTTGTCGGGAGTGGATACCGAGCCTTCGTATCCTCCTGCCCACTTACCGAAGACACCTGTTCTGTATCCGTTGTCGCGAAGTATCTCCGGCACAATCTTGTGACGCGGGTCGTAGGGCTCCTGCCCTACAACGGAATATTCCTCGTTCTGTCCGTACATCACCGTCGGGACGTTACGCCAGTATTCCTTGTTGCCCCTCACATGTGTATGCCCCGTGTGTTGCCCTGTCATGAGGGTTGCCCGCGACGGTGCAGAGACGGGAGCACCGGCGTATGCCCGGGTAAACCTCATACCCTCGCTTGCCATGCGGTCGATGTTGGGAGTGTGGATATACGGCTGCCCGTAGCATGCAAGGTCGCCATACCCCATATCGTCGCACAGGATAAAGATGATGTTCGGCTGAGCCACATTCTGCGCCATGCACATAAGAGGCACCGCCTGCAATGCCGCCGTCACAAACAGGTGATGACGGGATCTTCTCGAATTGTCTTTCATGTCGGGCATATTGTATGATGCAAACTGTATTTCACTCGCGTTGTTTGTCATGTTATACTTCTCTTTGCGGATTTCTTTCCGTTCTGATGATGCGAAAGTAAGAGTTTTTAGGCTTAAAACGGGCAGTTTTATACATTATGCATGGCTGTACGTATCATTGACGAAGGGTTTGTCGCTTCGAAAA
>CAVIFD010000318.1:0-556 GCA_963641545.1 bacterium
TCTCCTGTCCTGTCACGTTGCCTGCTTCGTCGAGCACGTCCTTATAGAATAGCGACTCGCCCGTCTCGGGGTCCAAGCCTGCAAACTTGGGCAGATACCATGTGTAGAGCGAGAGCCCTTCGGCAACGAAATACTTGTACTTCGAGACGAACGACTTGTCGAGGTTGACGTATCCGTTGTATCCTTCCACCTTGGTCGTCTTGATCTCGTCGGGCAGGGTCAGCACCTTGTTCTTCACGTGCGAGATATTGAAGTTGACATCCCACTTGAAGTCCTTGCTGCGGATGATCGTACCCTGGAGCACCAGCTCGAGACCTGCGTTGCGCATGTCGCCGAGGTTGACGAAGTAGCTGGTGTAGCCGATCGAAGGCGGAGTGTTGAGCGAGAACAGCATGTCGCCGGTCTTGCGGTAGAAGTAATCGAGGCTACCGCTCAGTCTGCCGTCGAAGAGGTCGAACTCCGTTCCCACGTTCCAGTTTGTGTTGGTCTCCCACGTGATGTCGCTCGAACCTTTCTGACGCCACTGATATGCCACCTGGTCGTCGTTGTTCACCAC
>CAVIFD010000318.1:566-2752 GCA_963641545.1 bacterium
GTTCACCACCGTATAAGAGTCGGCATACAGATAGTTGCCGATATTGTCGTTACCCTGCGAGCCGACAGATGCCTTCAGCTTCAAGGAATTTACCCACGGAGCATTGAAGAACTCCTCCTTCGAGATGAGCCATGCGCCGCCTACCGACCAGAAGTTACCCCAACGGTGATCTGACGAGAAGCGCGACGAAGCATCGCGACGGTAAGACACCGAGCCGAAATACTTGGCATCGTAGTTATACATGGCACGGAAGAAGTAACCTTCGTTGTTGTAGCTGTTGGAGTATGAATACGGAGTGTTGTAGAGGTTGAGCAGCGTGGCAAGCTCGCGGGAGTTGTCGATACCGAAGTTGTGCCCCGAAGCACTCAGCGACTCGTATTTGTAGTTGTAGTACTCATGTCCGAGCATCGCACTCACGTCGTGCCGCCCGAACTGCTTCGCGTAGTTGAGGAGCTGCTGCGTGTTGTATGTAAACGTACGATAGGAAGCCTTCGAGAGGTATCCGTTGTCGGACGAGCCGGTGTAGTAGTCCACGAACGGACTTGTCGCGTAGGTGTAGCGGCGGTCGTAGTCGTAAGCATTCGCATTGATGGTAAACGTGAGGTCTTTCGTCAGGTTCACGTCGGCATAGCCGCTTGCGATAAACGAGTTTCCGTTGGTCTCGTCGGAGCGGTATTTGTTGGTGAAGATACAGTTGCCACCCACGCCTCCTGCACGGCTGAGGTTGTAGGCACGTGCGAAGTCATACATCTTCTCACCCCACTGATCGATCATGATATTGCGGTTCTCGTCGCGGTAGTAGACGGGATAGATGGGAGCCTGCGTCTTTATCGTGCTCCATATCGTACCCGTGCCGATGGTGCCTTCCGAAGTTTGGCTGTAGTTGTACTTTGAGTAGTTGAAGTTCGCACCTATCTTCAGCCATTTCTTTGCCTGATAGTCCAGCTTGGCACGTGCCGTCAGACGTTTCTGCGAAGAGCCTTCCTGTATACCGTCCTGGTCAAGGTAGCCGATGGAGGTGTAATAGTTGATACGGTCGGAAGCGCCGCTCGCTGCCACGTTGTATTCCTGGCGGAAGCCGTTCTGCAATCCTATCTCTTCCCAGTCGTCTGCCTGCAGCCAAAGCTTCTCTCCGTTGTATTCGTAGAGGGTGCCCATCGTTGCCGCAGGGTTCATCGTGCCGCCCTGAAGGATGAAATCCTGTCCGTCGGGAACGGAGTAGACCATATAACCCGGACCAACACCGCCCGAAGCATCCGTCAGATGGCGGTTGGCAAGGGCGTGTGCTTCGCTTGTCGACATGCCGCCGCCGGCTTCCGTCACGTAGTAGTTGTAGAGCATCTTGTAGTATGTCTCGTAGAACTGCTGTGCGTTCGTGGTCTTGTAGTTCTGAAGTCCGTTGGAGTTGGAGCCCCACTTGGCATCCACGCTCACACGGGCATCGCCCGTCTTACCTTTCTTCGTGGTGATCATGATCACACCGTTGGCACCGCGGGCACCGTACAAGGCATTCGAGGCAGCGTCTTTCAGGACTGTCATCGACTCAATATCGTTTGTGTTGATAAGGTTCAGATCGCCGTCGAAAGGCATTCCGTCGACAACAATCAGCGGCTCCGTGTCAGACGAGATAGATCCGAAGCCACGAATGGTGATCGAAGGAGAGCTGCCCGGCTGCGAAGAGGAGTTCGTCAGCTGCACACCGGCAACACGTCCTGCCAGAGCCTGCGTCGGGTTCGACACCTGCGCCTTCAGCAGCTCGTCGGTCTTCACCACGCCGGCTGAACCCGTGAAGGCTTCCTTCGTGCTCTTACCGAAGGCAACAACAACAACCTCGTCCAACGCTTGGTTATCCTCCTTCAACGTAATATGTATCTCGCTCTTATTCCCGGGCTTCACCGTTTGGGTCACAAAGCCCACATAGGAGATTTGCAGCGAAGCGCCGCTGCCGACTGTCAGCGTGAACCGCCCGTCCAAATCCGTCATAATACCGTTGGTCGTACCAACTTCAACCACACTCGCGCCTGCCACAGGCTCCCCGTTTTCGTCTTTCACGACACCCGTGATCTTACGGACGCTCTGACCGGTGGAAGCAGCTTCCTCAACCGCCGTACTCTGCATGCCGAGGTCTGAAACCGCCGTCCCGGCAGCCGCCGTCAAGTGAAGACAAAACAAAGGAACAGCCACAC
>CAVIFD010000319.1:0-2733 GCA_963641545.1 bacterium
GAATAAAGCGAACGCCGGCAGTGAGGGGGAAATTGAGGCGTATGGCGTTCCAGTCTATGAGAACATCTATGCCGATAGAATTTCGTGTTTGCCATCCGCTGCTACGTGATAGCTGGTTGAGCCCCAGGTCGTAGAACACTCCTCCACGCAATCGGCGGATGTATGCAAAGGCTCCTATGCTGCAGTCGGGCATGCAGAGGGGGAAAACGTAGTCCGCTTTCAGCACAGCCTGCTGCCGCGTGAGGTGGAGGGTGGAGAATCCTCGCGGGGTGTCGATGAGATAGCTCGGGGAATAATACGACTTGCCATCAAGGCTCTGATATTGATACCCCATACGCAGCATGAGCCCGTGCCCCCTCAGGATACCGGGGAGGTAGGCAGTGAGCTTTGCAGCATAGAGTCCGCCGAAACTCCCGCCCGAAGAAAGGGGGAGGAGAGACCTCAGACGCAGTCTGTAGCCCCACCTTGGTATGATGTCCCGGATTGCCATCTTATGGTAGTCATACATCTGCACTTCGGGCAATATATACTGATAGTTATGATATGAGTCTTTCGGCATCGGCTGATAGCGGTCGTTACTGAAGTGATAGGTCACGGAGGGCTGTATGCCACGCTGGCGGTGGCCACGCGTCAGGTTCAAGGGCACATAAACACGGGCCTCTGCCTCAAGATGCGACCGGGGAGTGATGTCAGCCAGGGCTGTGAGATGCCCTTCCCCGTCGTTGTTCATCCCCACGCCATATGCCTTGCCGCCGTAGTCGGCAACGACATCAATCACAGGAAACCAACCTTTGTAGGTAAACGACAGCCGTCCGTGGTGTTCGCCGTGAGTGTAATACCATCCCGCTTGAGTCACGGCTGTGCCCAATGCATTTTGCGACAGCAGCATTGCCCCCGGCTTCACCACTGTGCTGAAGTCGTCGGCGCTACTTTGCATGGCTTCCGTCGCGTCGTAGTAGAACGGTGCCCAGCTGTGTATATGGAAAAGATGCGAAGCCTTGTGGTAAGGGCGCGGATTGAAACTAACATCGGGGAGTGAGGCTGTGTCGATGCAGAATCCTTCCTGCTCCTTCAGGGTCTCTGCCAGGGGGTGACTAAATGGTGAATAAAGGTCTGCGGACTCTTCCCTCAGGCTGTCGATGCTTAGCGATGCCACGCGGTAGCCCGAGGCATGATAGTCCGCGTAGATAAGTCTTCCCGAAGGTAAAGGTTCGGGGTCGAATGCTCCGAAACGTGCCTTGGTGAGGCTCTTCGGAAGGCTCCCGTCAAGGCGCAGGGCATAGATGTTGTTCCTCCCGCTTGCGCCACTCTCGAAATAGAGTGTGTCGTGAAGAAGTTTGGGCGCAGTGATGTTTGCCGGCACAGCTGCCATCACGGTGCTCCACCTGCCGCTGCCCGTGTCTATCATTATCAGATTGGAACCTCTCCCGTCAATTGCCACGGCTGCCACCCTGCCATCAGTGCCGAGCGCGACCTCCTTCAGCGTCATCCCTTGGGGCGCAGCAAACGACTGTTCTTCCTCTCCGGTCTTTAGGTTGAGCAATGCCAACCGGCATTCGCCACCCGGGCTGAAGCTGACGAGGACAGCCCTTCCGCCTTCTTTGTCCACGCTGATGGAGGTGTAGCGGCTGTGGGGCGAGATTGTCTCAATACGGCGTGACCTCATGTCGTAACCCTTCACCACGGTATGGTTCTCCAGTGTATGCCTCAGTCCCGGCACTATCTCCAGCCAAAAGACCTTTCCGCCACCCGATGTAAGGCGGCTATGCATTGTGCCGAGACGGCACAGCCTCTTTTCCTTTCCGTCCTTTAGTGCCACAAGGCTTGTCACGTCGTCAAGGCTCTGCTTCACTGCCACCACTACGCCCTCACCCATGGCCTGCGGGTAGCGATAGGTGGTATATCTCCCGGGGGTGGGGGACAGATATTCGGGCGTGCTGCAAGCCGTGTCCGCCTTCTCCCACTCCCGGCGCAGATAATCGTAAGTCTCCCTATAGAGCCCGTCGGTGCCCACCCCGGCATAATGCTTGAGGGCATTGCCAAACATTGGGATGTGCCACCACCGCCGCACGTAGCGAGAGGTAGTATTCTTCCAAATGTCTGCCCCGTATTTTTGGCGGGCAAAGGCTGTCATGTAATATCCAAGGGCATAGTAGCTGCCGGTATAGTCGCGATAAGAACCCATATACCATTTGTTGAGGGAATAGTTCCCTCCCCCTTCCAACAGTTGTGCGCGATATATCATACCGAATTCCGGCAGTCGTCCCCGTCCGCCACCCGAGAGGGCTGTCTCCGCGCATACGGCATCACCCTCAAGAAACCATTCCGGGAGAAACAACGATCCAACCCCTGCTGCCTGCTCGCCCACGATGTAGTAGAGACCCTTGAGCCATCCCCGCATCACCTTGCTTGTCTGTGCTACGTGGCGCGACTCGTGCAATACGAGGTGTTTGCTCCATTCCGTGAACTCGTTGTCGCTCGACGGCGTGGTGATGAGCTCCATGCGGCGCGGCGCCCACGACACCATCCCGTTCGAGAGCATGCTCATGGGGTGGAGCACAACGGGGAATCTTGCCTTCATACCTTCCCCCAAAGTCCTCTTCTCGTAGGGGTAAACCCTCTCCAGATACTGTGCGTAGCGGTATGCCATGCTATCGCATCCCACGGGAAATATCAGTCTGTAGTGTTGCCCAAGGTCTGCATACATCCATTTCATGCGTGCAGGGTCTATGC
>CAVIFD010000320.1:0-2712 GCA_963641545.1 bacterium
CTATTCCTCCACGAACACCACGTCGCTGCCGTACTTCTTCTCTATCTGCAGCAGGAGGAACGGCACGGTGGAGTAACTCCCCGGAGTGCCCGTCCTGTCGACCGTATACCTTACGAACACCTTCCCTCCCTGTAGACGGATGGATGAGACCTTGATGGAGGTCTCGATGTATGTCTCCGGATGGATGAGGGCAACGACGTTGTATCTGCTAAAGTCCACGTCCGTCGGCATGCCGTCCTTACCCATGACGGCTGCCGCGCCGAAGTAACGCTCCATCTCCTCGTCCGACTGTATGAGGCGGGGCGAATAGTCTGCCACGTCGTTCCGCACGAAGTAGTTCGCCACCTCCTTATAACGTATGTTCTCCATGGAGGAACGGCACGACGACAACCCGAGGGCTGCGTATGCAAGCACTGTAAATGCAATAGCTCTTGTATTCATGTTCATTAAAACGAATATCTCACGCCCATGCCGAGGCTGAAGTTCAGCGGCGTGTCTTTGTATATGTTGGTAACATTGCTGTGGTTGTTGAAGTGATAGCTTATGCCCGGCTCCACGTAGATGCCTATCCTCTCCGTCGACTTCAGCTCGATGCCTACGGCGGCGTTGAGGGAATACTGCAGGCGGCTGTCCCTTACCTTGTCGTGCCGGGTGCTCTCCGACTCGCCGTTAACGACGTAGTCTGTGGTGGAGCTGCCCTTCACGCATTTCTCCACCATGCCGCCGCCCGTGCCGTACACACTCCAGCGTTTACCCCGAAGCACCGTATAGCTGAGGTTGAGAGGAATGCCCACGTATTGCAGTGACTGCCGGGTGGCGTAGTAGTAGTCGTCAGTGCCTGAGGTGAGGTCCGAGGAGAGACAGCTGTACACAAGCCCCGTCCCGACGGACAGGCGGCTGTCGATCCGGTAGCTCACCGATATGCCTGCCTTGACCGGCAGGCGGTGCTTCTTCTTCGTGCAGACATCCCTGGTGTTGTTGCCTACGATGATCTCTTCCATGGCATCGTTGTCGGAAGACACGCCCTCGCTTCCTGAGCTCTCGTCTGCCCAAATGGTCCCCGACACAAGCTCTCCGTATCCATTCATGCTGTTGGAGGAGCTGAGGAAGTTGGATGCCATGAGCGAGACGTTGAAATGCGATGCCATGTCCTTGCGGCGACGCGGCGCAGCGTTCCATCCGGGGTGTCGTGTCTCCCTGCGGTAGTCGGACTTCCGGTGTTCTTTCGGCTTCTTGGCTGCCGGCTCTTCCTTCTTCTCCGGCAATGCCGCCTCTGCATCCTCTTCGGCAGGAGTGTCGATGCTCTCAGTGGTAACGGGGGGCGTGGGGACAACTGCCGCAGTGATGTCCTTTGTCACGGTCGCCGTCACGTCTTCTTCATTAAAGGATGAACAGTCGCGTGGCTCCCGGGCTACGACGGGTGGCGGCGTAGCGTCTTCGTCCCCATGACTGTTCATCCACAAACCTCCCCCGACAGTTATCACCGCTCCGATAAAGGCAGCTGCCGCAGCCCATCGGATATACCTGTGTGTGCCGACACGCTTCCTTCCCGCACGCTCTTCCAGCGTCCTCTCGATGCCTTCCCAAACACCCTCGGGCGGCGACATCTTGAAGTCTGCCATCTTATGCTCTATGTCTTTTATCCAGTTATCCACAGTTCTTCATTTTATGGTCGTTGATAAGTCTTGCCAGCATATCCTTTGCCTTGTGCAGTTGTGAGGCGGAGGTGTCGGCTCTGATGTTGAGCAGCGACGCAATCTCCTTATGGCTTTTATGCTCGAAGACGAAAAGACAGAAAACGGTGCGATAGCCTTTCGGCAGCTTCTGCACCATCTCCTGTATCGTCTCGGGTGATATGTCGGTCACGTCGGGCGGGTCTTCGTCCGCTATCTCGGGCAGCTCCTCGTCCGAGCGAACCCATTCTATCCGGCTGCTCTCCTTCAGGAAGGCAAGCGACTCGTTTACCACCACCTTCGTGAGCCATGCCCTTACCGAGCCTTTGCCCCGATACTCAAACTTGTTTATGGAGGTGAACACTTTGACGAAGCTGTCTTGAAGCACGTCCTTCACGTCGTCTTCATCGACGATGTAGCGGGAGCAGACGGCGGTGAGATAGCCTATATGCCGTTCATACAGGCTCCTCATTGCCGAAGCGTCACCCTGCTTGACGAGGTTTATTTCGATTTCCTCCTCGTCTCTGCTGTCCCGACGGAAAAACATCATCTATGTGTAATGCTGTTGTATAGTCTTCTATTTCTTCACCGTCACACTAACAACGCCTGTCACCTTGTTCTTGTCCGTAACGGTAACGGTTGTCGTGCCTGCCTTCACGCCCTTTATGGTGACGACTGCATCCTTAACCGTTGCCGTTGCAATCTTGGAGTCTTTCACGGAGACCGTATAAGGAGCTGTTCCCGACTTGACGGTAACTGTTCCTTCCTTGCCTACACTGACAGAGAGCGTTGTCTTGTCGAATGTCAACATCTCCTTCACCGTCGCGTTGATTGTTCCTGTCTGCTTCTTTGCGTCCGTCACTGTGATGGCGGCAGTGCCGGCAGCCACTCCTTTGACGGTGATGGTACTCTTGTCGACGGATACCACTGCCGTTTTCTCGTCACTCGACTTCACTGTAAGAGGATTGGTGCAACCGGCTACAGCTACCGTTTGTGTTGAACCTATGCCGACCTCAACCTTGGACGTGCTGAACTTCAT
>CAVIFD010000321.1:0-2690 GCA_963641545.1 bacterium
GCGCAAACAGCCCCATGCAGCTTGCATGGACCAAGATTCACGCGCAAACAGCCCCATGCAGCTTGCATGGACCAAGATTCACGCGCAAACAGCCCCCCTACCCTGTCATCCCGCCTTCTCGACGCGGGATGACATCGGCGGAAAAGATTTTCTTATGCCCCCTGCCCGCCGCGTAAATACTTTTTATACTTTTGCCACCGATTCCGCAAGCACATAGCGTTGAGCCTCTACGGAAAGAAACTTATTAACGTAAAGGTGTTATTGATATTATCTTCTATTATCAAATCTCGCAAGTTTGAATAATTGGAATGAAGATGGTAGCAATAGCACCCGCATCTTTTGATATACCCTACCCTCGTGAAGGGAGAAAGCTATATCCAATCGGTGTGGGTTGCTATTGCTTTATCCATTCCAATGGGCAATGCGAGAGCCTGATAATAGGATAAAGCAATAGGTTCCCACACCTTTTTTATTTTGATAATCTTCCCGGAGGGGACAGGGGAGAAAAAACATTTATGATATGAAAGTGAACAGATTTTTTGCAGCCATTCTTTCAGTGGCTTTGTGTATGAACTTCGCAGCTTGTAGCAACGACGAAAACGACGACATCAATCCAGACAATGCGAAGAAGAGGTTGGTGAAGGTTGTGGAAGAGGATAATGGTTGGAATACTACATATGATTTTGGATATGATGAAGAAGGACGTGTTGTAAGTATTTATGCTGATTATGCTAACTATGGAACGTGGTGCTTAGACATAACTTATTCCGGCAATCAGGCAACAGCACATTATGGTGATGAAGTTGAAAAATGGACGTTGGACGATGATGGTAACATTGTTGCGAAATATGACGAAGGGGCTAATGATTGGTATATGATGTATACATATACGGGCGGTTATATGGCAAAGAGAGTTGTGAAATATACTGATGGCAATGGGCGAGATAAAGTGAAGGAAGCCGATTTCGTTTGGAAGGACGGTTTGTTGGGTAGTATGAATGGAGAACCGGAATGTATCACTTATACTAAAATACCTAATATGGGTAATCTGTGTGTGGGGAATTATGAGATTTTGGATGATTATGATAGTGTGCTGAGAAAAGCCGGCTTGTTGGGCAAAAACTTTAAAATGTTACCTGATATGGCATATGGAGAGACATTTGAATATGAATTGGATAAGGATGGATATGTGAAGACAGCAAAACTGAAAGATGGTTATGGTGTAACGACTTATACTTTCACCTACGAAGAGATAAAATAAGAAATACTCGAAGCTAAATGGTAAAGCCGCCACCGTGGGCGGCTTTGTTGTTCCGTACGCTCGGCATCGTCGGAATACTGATACGTTTCCCAATGTGAAACTATTCGCCTACATTTGCGAGGCGAAAACAAAAAGGAAACAATTCCGTTTGATTTCAGGGAGATAGCAAAAGCAGAGAGTATCAGACATAAATATTTTGAACACAAAAACATTAAATGATAAAACGATATGAAGCAAGTAGGGGAACTTAAACTCTACTCGTTGGAGGAAGTCACAGATGAACTTATCGGGAGAAAGGGAACCCCGGAAAGAAACGATTTTGACCGTAAAGTGGAGGATGCTTTGCACGCCTATCACATAGGGGAAGCCATCCGGCAGATGAGGAAAGAGAAAAACCTGACCCAAGAGCAGTTGAGCAAGCTCATGGGAGTGCAAAGGACGCAGGTGTCCAAGATAGAGAATGGGAAAAACCTCAGCTTCACGGCAATATCGAGGGCTTTTAGGGCAATGGGCGTTCCGGCTAAGCTGGATTTCGGGACGCAGTCTTTGGCTCTTTGGTGATCGTATCACCCGAAAAGCCCCGTGCCTTGCATTTGTCATGGCAGACCCCGATCCGCCATTATACTAAACTGAAACCATCAAAGAATGTGCTGAATGCGGGATGACTGCGGGGCGCAGCCTCCTTTTATTTGCGGACTCTTTCGGATACGGGGTCGCCGGTGTCGACCGTGATGCCACGCAGCTCAACGTAGTCTACGCTGAGAGGATTGCCCTGATGGCTCTGCACGTAAAGCGACTGTAGTATGGCAGCCTTGCCTGTGATGGTTGTTGTGCAGACATATCTGCCGTCAAGCCTGTGTATCTTCAGCGTCTTGCCGGCATAGGCAGTGAGTGTCACCTCGCTGCAGTCGTCGCCTTCAGAAACAATCTTGTATCCGTATGCCATCTTCTTCTGAAAGAAACTGAGGCTGCCCCTCTCGCCGGGTCGCTCCTCGCGGTTGACCCAATATATGTTGAGAGGTGATTTGGTGTCGAGCCTGCCGTCTTTCAGGTTTGCGTCATAACACACAAGGTTCTTGTTCAGGCTTCGCGCTATGTGGAAGAGGCGTCCGTCTGTCGGATAGGTATTCTCTTCCGGCGTTTCTGCACACACCGCGGCAACGCTGAAGAGTATGACCGCAAGGAATGAAAACGCTCTTCTCATGATAATGTGGATGAGAGATAATCCATAAACTCTTTCGCCCCTTTCGCGTCGCCGGCATCGGGGCTCCACGGTGCCATGTTCTCCGGAGTCAAAGCGGCGAACGGTCCGGCTTTCACTTCATATACAACAGTATCAGGCTCCAGCACGAGCAGACAATGCCACACGCCGGGCTCTATTTCCGCGCCGTAAACCCCTGCCAAAGGATCGATAAGCTGCTTTCCGGTG
>CAVIFD010000322.1:0-2677 GCA_963641545.1 bacterium
TTAACCTAAGCAAGCTCCGTTACCACAAGGTCATCATCATGACCGATGCCGATGTCGACGGAAGTCACATTGCCACCTTGATCCTTACGTTCTTCTTCCGCAGGATGCGTGCCCTGATTGACAACGGTTATGTTTATCTTGCCACGCCGCCCCTTTACCTGTGCAAGAAAGGTAAGATTGAAGAATATTGCTGGACCGACCAGCAGCGTCAGATGTTTATCGACAAATACGGTGGCGGGAACGAGAACCAGATAAACACGCAACGTTACAAAGGTCTTGGAGAGATGAACGACCATCAGCTGTGGGACACCACCATGAACCCCGAGAAACGTACGTTGAAGCAGATCACAATTGAGAATGCAGCAGAGGCAGACAGGATATTCTCGATGCTGATGGGCGAGGATGTCGGTCCGCGCCGCGAGTTCATCGAAGAGAATGCCACTTACGCAAACATCGATGCCTAAGCGCACCGTAATCAAGATGTTTTTGTCATGAACAATCAGGTTCGTTGTCCGAATTTGGAGGACTTGTTCGGGGAGGTTGACCACTTCGTCCCCAAGAAAGAGTGCCTCCGGTCTCCACGCATAGGGATATCTTCAAACCGGAAAGACGGGCTTTCCTGCGTGGCAGACGCATACGTGAAGTCTGTCGTGATGGCAGGAGGCGCACCGGTGCTTATCCCTGTCATTACGGACATGGAAGCTCTCACCGCAATCGTTGACTCTCTCGACGGACTGCTCATGAGCGGAGGCGGCGACCTCAATCCGCTTTACGTCGACGAAGAGCCGGTGCCGCAGCTGCAGGACGTGGATACGTTTCGCGACGTGTTCGACCTGACACTGCTACGTTTGGCTGCCAACAGGCAGCTGCCGATCATGGGTATATGTCGCGGGCATCAGATTATAAATGTGGCGTTCGGCGGTGGTGTCTATCAGGACATCTATTCCGGTCATGAGGGCGGGGCGATAAAACACAGCCAGGCAATGCCGCGCGAGCAGGCTTCGCATTCCGTGCGTATCACCGACCGTTCTTCCCGTCTTTTCGAAGCATTGGGAAAGGTGCAGGAGATACGTGTCAACTCCATGCACCATCAGGCAGTGAAGACGGTAGCTCCCGAGTTCAGGGAGACAGCCGTTGCACCCGACGGCATCAACGAAGCGATGGAGCACACGGAGAAGGCAATCTTCAGCGTCCAGTGGCATCCCGAGGCTATGGCAGCGGACGGCGACGAGCGAATGCTTGGCTTGTTCAGATGTCACGTGGAGGCGGCACGCTTGTTTAAGGAGGCAAAGCGCATACATAAGAGGAACGTCGTACTCGACTCACACACCGACACGCCGATGATCTTTCCCGCAGGGTTCAATCTCGGCAAGAAGGAAGGCGGCAAGGTGAACCTCCCGCTTATGGAAGAGGGAATGGTGGATGCCGCTATCATGGTGGCATACATTCCGCAGGGTAAGCGTGACGACGAGTCGCTGCAACATGCCACGGACTACGCCATGAACCGATTGAAGGAAATTCACCGTCAAGCAGACATAAATGGTGACAGAATGGTCATTGCACGCTCGCCCGAAGAGGTGCGCGTAGCAAAAGATGCCGGGAAGAAAGCGATACTTATAGGCGTGGAGAACGGATATGCCATTGGTAAGGACATAAGAAACGTTGCCCGCTTCAAGGGTATGGGCGTAAGCTATATCACGCTTTGTCACAACGGGAGCAACGACATCTGCGACTCTGCCCGCGGGGAAGCCGAGTGGGGCGGTATCAGTCCGTTTGGCAGGGAGGTCGTTGCCGAGATGAACAGGTTGGGGATTATGGTCGACGTGTCGCACGCGGCAGAAAGCACGTTCTACGATGCCCTGGAGATTAGCTCGCAGCCCATCATCGCCTCTCACTCTTCGGCACGTGCACTGTGCGACCACCCGCGCAACCTGACCGACAATCAGCTGAAGGCATTGGCAGAGAAAGGCGGAGTCGCGCAGGTCTGCCTCTACAAGGGATTTATCAACAAGAACGCAGGGAAGGCATCGCTCACTGATGCCATTCGTCATATCGATCACATCGTGGAGCTTGTCGGCATCGACCATGTCGGCATAGGTTCGGACTTCGACGGCGACGGCGAGCTGATAGGCTGCCGCGCAAGCAACGAACTGATAAATATCACCATTCGCCTCCTGAAAGAGGGATACGGTGAAGAGGATATCGCGAAGATATGGGGAGGCAACCTGCTGCGCGTCATGTCGCGCGTGCAGTCTGCCTACAACGGATAAAGAAAATCATGTATATATGACACATATTCTGTATGTCGCCTTGCTGGCATGCTCGTTGACGGCTTGCGGCGGGGCAGGAAACAAGCAAAAAGACAACATGGCGGAGACACGAAACACAGCGGTGGCAAATGCCCCGACGTTCGATGCCGACAGTGCCTACGCGTATGTGGAAAGTCAGGTGAGCTTCGGTCCGCGCGTGCCGAACACCAAGGCGCATAAAGACTGCGGCAACTATTTGGTATCCGAACTGAAACGCTTCGGTGCTAAAGTATACGAGCAGGAAGCCATGCTCACTGCCTACGACAATACCCGTCTCGAGGCAAAAAACATCATCGGCTCCTACAATCCGGGCAACGATCGGCGCATCCTGCTGTTCGCGCACTGGGATTCGCGCCCCTATTCCGACC
>CAVIFD010000323.1:0-2663 GCA_963641545.1 bacterium
CGCATGCACACTTGTAGGTGTCGCGCGGGTCAAGGATCTTCGGATCAACACCCGGAAGCTCTGTCGGAACAACAAAGTCGAAGTAAGGAATAACCTTCGTCGGAGCCTTGTCGATAGAGCCGTCGAGGATAGCGTCGATGATACCTCTCGTGTCGCGAATAGAGATACGCTTGCCCGTTCCGTTCCATCCGGTGTTAACCAAGTAAGCCTTTGCACCTACCTTGTCCATCTTCTTAACCAGCTCTTCTGCATACTTCGTAGGATGCAGACTGAGGAAAGCAGCACCGAAGCAAGCGGAGAAAGTCGGAGTCGGCTCCGTAATGCCGCGCTCCGTACCTGCCAACTTCGCCGTAAAGCCGGAGAGGAAGTAATACTTAGCCTGCTCTGCGTTGAGGATGGATACCGGAGGCAACACGCCGAAAGCATCGGCAGAAAGGAAGATCACCTGATGAGCGTGCGGACCTTTCGATACCGGCTTAACGATGTTCTCGATATGATAGATAGGATAAGATACACGGGTGTTCTCCGTTACGCTCTTATCTGCGAAGTCGATCTTACCCGCAGCATCCACAGTCACATTCTCCAGCAAAGCATCGCGCTTGATGGCATTATAGATATCCGGCTCGCTATCCTTGTCGAGGTTGATAACCTTGGCATAGCAACCACCTTCGTAGTTGAACACGCCCTCGTCGTCCCATCCGTGCTCGTCGTCGCCGATAAGCTTACGTTTCGGGTCGGTAGACAATGTTGTCTTACCCGTACCGGAAAGACCGAAGAAGATAGCCGAGTCAGTGCCTTCCATATTGGTGTTTGCAGAGCAGTGCATCGAAGCAATGCCGCGCAGCGGGTTGAAGTAGTTCATCATAGAGAACATACCCTTCTTCATCTCACCGCCATACCATGTGTTGATGATAACCTGTTCCTTAGAAGTAAGGTTGAACACAACAGCCGTCTCAGAGTTCAGACCAAGCTCCTTGTAGTTCTCAACCTTCGCCTTCGAAGCGTTGTAGACGATGAAGTCCGGCTCGAAGTCTTCCAGTTCTTCCTCAGAAGGACGGATGAACATGTTCGTAACGAAATGAGCCTGCCATGCCACTTCCATGATGAAACGAACCTTCAGGCAGGTAGCCTTGTTAGCACCGCAGTAACCGTCGACAACATACAGTTTCTTTCCGGACAATTCTTTTGCAGCCAACTCTTTCAGCACCTTCCATGCAGCCTCGGTGACCGGCTTGTTGTCGTTCTTGTATTCTTCCGAAGTCCACCATACAGTATCCTTGCTGGTTTCGTCCATTACCAAAAACTTATCCTTAGGCGAGCGACCCGTGTAGACACCTGTCATCACATTGACAGCACCCAGCTCCGTCACCTGTCCTTTCTCAAAACCCTCCAGACCGGGTTTTGTCTCTTCCTCGAACAAAACATCATAAGACGGATTGTGTAAGATTTCCGTTACACCTGTAATTCCGTACTTACTCAAATCTAATTTAGCCATTCTGATACCAATTTAATTGATTTACTTATATAACCTTTTTCTCTTCCTGATTAAAACCTGCGCGGGGGAATCTGTCTCCGTCACACCCCGGTTACCCTATTCAGACCGCGGCAAAAGTAGTACATTATTCCATTGCCTGCTATCAATTAAGGAAATTTTTCGGTATTAGCATTTCCTTCCCACGTTGCCAATCATTTCACTTCCCACACCTCGCCTTGCATCAGGAAATCTTTCAGCTTGCGGGTGGGGTTCTTTGCCTGAACCTCTTCGATCTGCCGATGAACAGCCTCGTCGTATGCCGGAGCATCCACGTCGCGTATCACACCCAAGGCAAGCGGCATATCGCCCGACATCATTGCCAGCATCATGTGCAGAGTGTTATCCTTCTCATGGGCATCGTGAACAAGTATATCATCCATCGTATAGCCGTCTTCGCCGACGGTGACAGCCTTCAGCTTCAGCCCGTCGAGCACAAGACCCTTGTTGCCCTCCTTGCCAAAGAGCATCTTCTCGCCATGGCGCAGGAAGATCGTGCGGTCGGCACGGAATTCCTTGTCGACAATGCTTTTATGTATGCCGTTATTGAAGATCATACAGTTTACCAGCACCTCCGTGACGGAAGCCCCCTTGTGGCGGGCAGAAGCGGCGAGCACCTCTGTCGTGTTCTTCAGGTCGACATCAATAACACGAGCGAAGAAGTTGCCGCGTGCGCCAAGTGCCAGCTCCGCAGGGATAAACGGATCTTCCACCGTTCCGTAAGGAGAGCTCTTGGAGACAAACCCACGGTCGGAAGTCGGCGAATACTGTCCTTTGGTCAAGCCATAGATCTTATTATTGAACAAGACAATGTTCAGGTCGACATTACGACGCACGGCATGGATGAAATGGTTGCCGCCGATAGCCAGGCAGTCGCCGTCGCCCGTGATAAGCCATACGCTCAAGTCGGGACGGGCAGTCTTCACTCCCGTGGCAATCGCAGCACCGCGCCCGTGGATTGTGTGGAACCCGTACGTATTCATATAATAAGGTAAGCGGGACGAGCACCCGATACCCGAGATGACAGCCATATTATGAGGTGCCACCCCTACTTCTGCCATCGCCTTATGCAGACAGCTCAACACGGCATGGTCTCCGCAGCCCGGACACCAACGCACATACTGGTCACTCT
>CAVIFD010000324.1:0-2656 GCA_963641545.1 bacterium
ATAAATTTTCGCTTAAACATATCCTTGGTCACGTGTCCGAGCTGCTTGGCGTGGACGTTCAGTTTGCTGCGGACTGCATCGGCGAAGAAGCCGGCGTGAAGGCTGCCGCACTGCAGCCGGGCGAGGCTCTGCTGCTTGAGAACCTCCGTTTCTATGCAGAGGAAGAAGGCAAGCCGAGAGGTCTGGCAGACGACGCTACCGACGAAGAGAAGAAGGCTGCCAAGAAAGCAGTCAAAGAAAGCCAGAAGGAATTCACCAAAAGACTGGCTTCGTATGCGGACTGCTACGTTAACGATGCATTCGGCACAGCACACCGCGCTCATGCTTCCACGGCACTTATCGCCGACTACTTCGATGCCGACCACAAGATGTTCGGTTACCTGATGGAAAAGGAAGTGAAGGCAGTGGAGAAGGTTATGAACGATATCGTTCGTCCGTTTACTGCCATCATGGGCGGCTCGAAGGTTTCGTCGAAGATCGAGATCATCGAGAACCTGTTGAATAAGGTAGACAACCTTATCATCACCGGCGGTATGACCTACACATTCACCAAGGCGATGGGCGGCAAGATTGGTAACTCCATCGTGGAAGACGACAAACTGGATCTGGCTCTCGACCTGATGAAGAAAGCAAAGGAAAAAGGTGTGAACCTCGTGCTGGCGGTAGACGCGAAGATTGCAGACAACTTCAGCAACGACGCAAACACCAAATATGCAAGTGTTGGCGAGATCCCCGACGGATGGGAAGGTCTCGACATAGGTCCCAAGACGATGGAGATGTATGCTGACGTAATCAAAAAGTCGAAGACCATCCTCTGGAACGGTCCGACGGGTGTGTTCGAGTTCGAGAACTTCACCGACGGTTCTCGCGCAGTGGGCAACGCGATAGTTGAAGCTACAAAGAACGGAGCATTCTCGCTCGTAGGTGGTGGCGACTCTGTTGCCTGCGTCAACAAGTTCGGCATTGCAAGCGAAGTATCTTACGTATCGACCGGTGGCGGTGCACTTTTGGAAGCCATCGAAGGTAAGGTGCTCCCGGGTATAGCGGCCATAAAAGGCGAGTCCTACAAATAGAGACTAACTCTCAAAATTGAGAAGGGGATGTGGCGGAAGTGCCATATCCCCTTCTTCAATTATAAGCTGTCGGTAAGCGAGAACTTCAGCGTCTCGGCGTTCACCAGCTCATCATGCGATATGGTGAAGCCCTTCAGCCGTTTTCCGCCGGCAGAGATGTCTTTGATGTATATATCTTCCGGCGCACGGTGCTTCGCCTCTATCACAAGAGAGCCTTTCGGGTAGTATTTCCCGTTGAGACGAAGGGTGACCTTGTCGAATGTCGGCGAAGTAATCACGTAGTTCACATCCCCCGGGCAGGCGGGATAGAAACCCATCATCGAGAACACTGCCCAGGCAGACATCGTGCCGGTGTCGTCGTTGCCGGGCAGTCCTGCCGGCGCATTACGATAATACTCGCCGAGGAGCATGCGGACAGTTTTCTGCGTGCGCCATGCTTCGCCTTTGAAGTAGCTGAAGAGATACGGATAGGCTATGTCCGGCTCGTTTGCCATGTCGTAGTGACCTTCGTCGAACACTGTCTGAAGCTTGTCTACAAACTTACGGCTGCCGCCCATCAGCTTTGTCAGCCCGGGTATGTCGTGAGGGACGTAGAACGTATAGTTCCATGCACTCCCTTCGTGAAAGCCCGGGTTAGGCTCGAAGTTCCCGCCCTGCTTAGGGTTGAAGGGTGAATAGAACGTGCCGTCGGGCAGAATGGGGCGAAGCGTCCCGTATTCCTTGCTGTAATAGTGCTTGTACCCCATCGAGCGGTCGTAGAACAGCCGTGCATCATCCTTCTTCCCCAGTGCTGCGGCAAAGCGCGAAAGGTTCCGGTCGGCGATGTAATACTCCAAGGCATGAGAGACGGAGTTGTCGTATTGCTCGCGAAGAGGGACGTAGCCCTTGCTCATATAGTCGTTGTTGTCCGGACGGAGCAGGTTGAACTCGCCCGGTGTCGTTGCACCCTTGCGCATTGCCTCGTATGCCGTCTCCACATCGAAATCACGAATGCCGCGCATCCAGGCATCAACGATATAAGGTATCGACGGGTCGCCTTCCATCGTGAGTGTCTCGCGTCCGTAGAGCTCCCACTTGGGCAGCCATCCGCTTTCCTTATACATATCCACCATCGTGCGTATGATATCCTCCTGCCGTTCGGGGAAGAGAAGTGTCATCAGTGTGCTCACGTTGCGATAGGTGTCCCAAAGAGAGAACACCGTGTAGCGGTTGCCCGTGGTATGTCCTGTCTTCAGACTTTCCATCATCGGATACTCGCCGTTCACATCCTGAATGATGTTCGGATGAAGCAAAAGGTGATAGAGTGCGGTGTAGAAGACGGTCCGCTCGTCTTTCGTGCCACCTTCCACCTCGACGCGCGAAAGATCGCTGTTCCACTTCTTGGCAGCTTCGGCGCGGACGCGGTCGAAGTCGAACCCCTGCTGCTCCGTATCCATATTCAGGCGGGCATTCTCTATGCTGACGAAGGATACACCCATCTTCACCTCAACGGCTTCACCCTCTTTAGTGTCGTAGGTAAACCACACACCTATATCGTCGCCACTCATATCGCGGTCGTACTTTGTGTACAGCTTATACTTGCC
>CAVIFD010000325.1:0-1148 GCA_963641545.1 bacterium
ATTGAATATATATTTTTCATCATCGTGTATCTACTTCGTATTTGTTTGCAAATGTGTCACACACATGTTTACTGGATGGTTATCTTCAGTTTGCCGCCCTTCGTTTCACCATTCATATCCGTAACCGTAAGGTTGAAGGTGTGTTCTCCCTGAAGTACCTGCAGGAAATCGAAGAAGTTGCCGATGGGGAACGTATATTCCTTGTCGCCCTCAGCAGGAACGCTGAGAGACTGCTCCAGGTCGTTGAAGAGATTCACCACCGACTGATTGCCTACTATCTCCGCTCCGTTCACGAAATCCACGCCGTACTGCGTGGTGAGGTCATTGAGGGACTTTACCATATCTTCGCTTGTGGACTCTATGCTCACCTTTATGCTCTTCAGACCTGCAGTGGCTGCGATGTAGGTGTCACCAAGAGATTTGTCTACACCGGATGCACCCAGGTAAGGGAATGCTATGTCGGCAGGGAGGGTAAGCGTGATGGCTTCGTCGCCTGTGTCAGGATTATCAGGGTCGGGGTCTGTGTCGGGTTTGAAGATTGGAACATCCACCACATCAACATTCACCGTATCGTTGGTCTCCGGGAATGTAACGTCGGCATTGATAACAATATTGGTAACGTTACCTTCAGTAGACTCGGTAGGCTTGACATTAATCTTGATTGCATTGCCGCCGCCGAAGTTCTCGCTATCGTCGTCGTAGCCCTCCGAAGCCTGGTCTTTGGTAAGCACGTAGCGTGTGGTTATGATTGAGCCATCCGAAGTCTCACCGCGGAAGTTAACCGTAAGCTCCTTGACGCCGTTTTCACCGAAGTACCAATAAACGGAACTTGTGCTGTTGTTGGTAAACGAAAGGGTTGTCTCGCTACCGTCGCTGACTATTATCTCCCATGAAGAGAAAACCTCGGCGAACTCATCGTCGTAGCCGACGGTGATGATACTGTTCTTCATCTTGCAGATTACCTCCACCTCCGAGGTTACGTCCTTAAGTATCTCCACATCTTTATCGCCCAAATAGTAAGGCTCAGACATCTTCTTCTCTATGGTTCCGGGGGTATGGCTCCGCACCACGTATTTGCCCACGCCGAGTTTTATGCTCTCAGGCACCTCTGCCACCGTGTTGTACGACTCAACCGTGTCGCCCTCTGC
>CAVIFD010000325.1:1158-2649 GCA_963641545.1 bacterium
CCTCTGCGTCGAATATCAGCACGGGGAAGTTCGTCACTTCGGTCGTAGCTTTCGTCGACTGGGGCTTCGACACATCCACGTTCACCTGCATGATGCCGTAAACCTTGTCTTTAGTAAATTTTGATTCCAGGTTCTCGCTGGTACAAGCAGTGAAGGCTACCAACCCTATCACTCCCGCGAGACATGTATTGTATAACTTCATATCTGTCTTGTTTGTGTGTATATATAATGTATAGGTCTTACGCTATCATATCCATGTCACCGGCACCTGCCATTCGATGTTCTTATCGTTGGTGCTGTCGTCTATCGTGATAACAAGCGTCATGCCTCCGTCCGTGGTGGGCGTGTAGTTAGGCGTAATGGTCAGCTTGTGCGCCTTGTTGCGGTTGAGCGATATAGTGCCCGTTATAGTATTCTCCTTGGAGGTAACTCCATTGTTGCTGCTGAGGTATTCGTCCTTTGTGGTAACGTTGATAGTGTAATTTATGGTTTCGCCACCTTCCTTCAGGGCCACATACCAAGGCTCGCTGTCGCCTTTTGCCCATGTGCATGTAGACGAACCCATAGCCTCTGTTCCCGAGTATGTAACACTGTAGTCGCTAAAATAGGTAGCCATCTTCTCATCAAAAGCCACTGACAACTTACCGCACGTAGGAGAACAATCAACGGTTACCGCCTCTTCCTGATTGGCTTTTATGGAAAACACCGTACTGCCCTTCATCAAGAACTCTTCACGCGAGAATGCATGTTCCTTGCCGTATGTGGCTTCCACTCTATACGACCCCACCTCAAGCTTCTTGGGCAGATTGTCGCCTATCTCGCTATACTTACATTCCAATAGCACGTTTTCGTTGGATGTGTTGACGAGTTTTACATCATAGTTGGTTAATTGCTTGTAGTCACTCTCGCTCAAGGCACGAGTAGAACTTTCGAACTTGGCGTCGGCATCCAATTCAAACGAAGCACTTCCGTACCGGATAGGATCAAGGTCTACGTCATGTTCGCTCAAAGAGCATGAGCACAACACAGGCATCACTCCAACTGTCATACAGATTAAGATTTTCTTCATTTTCATTTGCTTCTTATTTGTGTATTAGTCTAATAAATTATCCACCGGTGGCAAATGTACGGACTTTGAATCAATGTTGTCCCCAATAATTATTGAAAAGATGAAAAAGAAAGTAAAGCCAATGCAGAAATTCCCCACCTTTTCTGCGCAAACAAATACGTCACCGCATCGTAGGCAGAGCAAATCGGGTAGGAGGTAAATGCTAATCATAAAAGACATTTGCCCCCTGCACGCTGCATGGAGCAAGATTGCAGCAATCCGCGCCCATACATGTGATGTATCAAGCAAGATTGCAGCAATCCGCACTCATACACGTGATGTATTGGCAAGATTGCAGCAATCCGCGACCATACATGTGATGTATCAGGCAAGATTGCAGCAATCCGCACTCATACATGTGATGTATTGGCAAGATTGCAGCA
>CAVIFD010000326.1:0-2617 GCA_963641545.1 bacterium
CCTGAAAGGTGTCATGCAGGATGCCGGCATTGAGATGAAGATCGACACCTATTTCCGTCTGCTCCGCCGCCTGACCGACACCATCACCATTCCTTTCCGAGGCGAGCCGCTCTCGGGACTGCAGATCATGGGTGTGCTCGAGACACGTGCCCTCGATTTCGACCGGCTGATTATCCTGTCCATGAACGAAGGTGTGTTTCCTCTTCGTGGGGCTGCCAACTCGTTCATCCCTTACAACCTGCGCAAGGGCTTCGGTCTGCCTACCTACGAACATCAGGACAGCGTGTGGGCATACCATTTCTACCGGCTTATCCACAGGGCGACGCGCGTCAGCCTGCTCTACGACACCCGCAGCGAAGGCTTGCAAACCGGCGAAGTAAGCCGCTTTGTCCATCAGCTGCGCTATCTCTACAGTGCACAGCCAAGAAACAAGATTGTCGTCTTCAACGTTGCCTCGGCAAAGACTCCTGCCTTGCAGGTCGAGAAGACCGACGACGTGATGCAGCGGCTGAAGGCATTCCACCGTGGTGACGGTGGTCGTGCGCTCTCTGCCAGTGCGCTCAACACATACCTGGCATGTCCGCTGAGGTTCTACTTCTCGACAGTAGAGAATGTACGCGAGGAAGAGACGGTCAGCGAAACCATCGAGAACAATACGTTCGGAAGCATTCTGCACAACGTGATGGAAAAGCTCTACGCGCCCCTCTGCGGCAAGATGGTGACAGCCGATCTGCTGAAGGCGATCGGGAAAGACACCTCAGCCATGACCGCAGCCATCGAGCAGGCTTTTGCGAAAGAGTATTTCAAGACCGACAAGGTACGTCCGCTGATGGGGCAAAACTTCCTCTACGGCGAGATGATCCGTAAGTATGTGGAAAAGATACTGGAGTGCGACCGCGGGTTGACTCCTTTCCTTTATATCGGGTCAGAGCGACGAGTCAATGACCTGTTCACCCTTTCAGACGGACAGACCGCCGTCCGCATCAAAGGCTTCGTCGACCGCATAGACGAGGTGGGCGGCACAGTCCGTATCGTTGACTATAAGAGCGGAAGTGCAGAGCTGAAGTTCAAGTCCGTAGAGGGTCTGTTCGATAGAAAGGGTAAAGACTGTAACAAGGCAGTGACGCAGGTGTTCCTTTACGCACGGATGCTGAGCGGCGAATACCCGGGGAAAACCCTCCAACCCGTGATCTATCATCTCTCCTCGCTTTCCAAGGGTTCGTTTGATACGACGATAACGAACGCAAAGAATGAGAAGGTAACGGATTTCGCCCCCTATGCCTCAGACTTTGAAGCAGGGCTGCGCAGTCTTTTGGATGAGATATTCACAGGCAACACCCCGTTCGTGCAGACAACGAACGAGAGAAACTGCAGGTACTGCCCATACAAGAGCTTATGCGGAAAGAATGCAAAGGCGTATTAGAACAACACGCCGAGCGAGAAGTTCATCATATTGGTTCGCTTGTCTATCGAGATGCTTCTCTCCGTAGGTGTCAGCGATGAATGGTCTTTGAAATCGGACTCCACCCTGTTCAACCCGAACCCGTAGGTAAACTCGAAGAACAGACGCCAGATGCTCACGCCCACTCCTGTGGATATGCCAAGTCCGAGCGGCGAGCCGTCGTTGACATATTCGTCGGCAACCTCCGAGAGGTATGTCGTATAATGCGAGCGGTAGTTGTATTTCACCTTAGGTCCGACCATCAGACTGAGGGCATACGGACCTTCCTTCACGAGATAGTAGCCAATCATGACAGGCATCTCCAGCGAGCTTGTCTCTATCTGCAGACGGTCTGTCTCCGGAGCATCGGCAGACAACGTGGACGCCGTCTCCGGCAGCGAGAAGAGTATGTCGCCCGCCTTGTGCGACCATGTCAGGTCGGGCTGTATGAAGAAACGGTTTATGTTGACGCGGCAGAAGAGCGATGCCTGACAGCCTACTCTGTATTGCAGGCTGACATTCTCGGCTTCCGTGCCGTCTATCGTCAGCGAGTTGACAATCGGGAAAGCCGCATTGACCCCCACCTTCGCTCCGAAGTTGAACGCTTTGTCCTTAATGGATATGAGCTTCTGCGCACAGACAGTGTGACAGAAAAGAAGCAACAAGGCGAGGAGCAGCGTCTTTTTCATACGCCCCTGCTCTTCTTCTTCTCGACCGACCAGCCGAACTTGCCGACCATGTCTCCCAAGCCGTAGTATTTGCCGTGCGAATAGACCAACAAGTCCGCCCGCTGCATATCGAACGCGCCTGTCGTAGGATCCAAGTATCTCTCGTCTGCCTGAACATTGAGAACCTCGGCAATGAACATATCATGGCTTCCCAGCGCAACCACTTCCTTCACCCTGCACTCGATGCAAAGCGGCGACTCCTCAACGGTGGGGCAGCTCACCTTCGTTGCCTTCCCCGGCGTAAGGTGCATCTCTTCGAACTTACGATGGTCTTTCCCCGAGTTGACGCCACACCAGTCGGTGGCATATGCCAAAGAGCGCGTGGTCAGGTTGATGACAAACTCCATGTTCTTCTTCAGTATGGGATACGAATGACGCTCCGGACGCACCGAGATGTAACACATGGGCGGATTGGTGCATAACGTGCCGACCCACGACACTGTCAGGA
>CAVIFD010000327.1:0-2617 GCA_963641545.1 bacterium
CGCGCTTCGAGAGGTAGTCGTTCACCGTCACCACATGCACGCCGTTTCGCGTCAATGCGTTGAGGAACACCGGCAGGGTTGCCACCAGGGTCTTACCCTCACCCGTTGCCATCTCTGCAATCTTACCCTTATGGAGCACAACGCCACCAAACAGCTGCACGTCGTAGTGCACCATGTCCCATGTTATCTCGTTGCCACCGGCAACCCAGTGATTCTGATATACAGCCTTGTCGCCCTCGATGCGGACAAAGTCGTGCTTCGTCGCGAGGTCGCGGTCGAAGTCGTTCGCCGTCACCACCACCTCTTCGTTCTCTGCAAAGCGGCGTGCAGTGTCTTTCACTATGGCAAACGTCTCGGGCAGCACCTCCTCGAGGATGACCTCCATCTTGTCGGTGATGGTCTTTTCTATCTTGTCCACCTTCGTCCAGATGGCTTCTCTTTCCTCCAGCTCCTTATCTTCTATCCCACTGCGGAGAGCCTCCACCTCGGCGCGTTCATCCGCCACATAGTCTTGGATGCGCTGCTTGATCTCGTCTGTTCTGGCTCTCAGCTCATCGTTGGAGAGTGCCTGAATGGACGGATATACAGCCTTGATCTTGTCCACATAGGGCGTGATCTCTTTCAGGTCTCGCTGCGACTTATTGCCGAACAGCTTTGTCATAAATTCATTAAATCCCATGATATGTTCTTTTGTTTGTTTCGTAAAGTGATTATCTGCTGACGTGACGGGGAAGATTTCTGCTGCCTAAGGCAACATTCCCCCGCTGGGCTTCAAGATATATTTATTTCTTGACCGTCAACTCCCAAAGAGGCAATGATTCTGACGCGTTCGGCGGCCGTATCCTCAACACGTGAGTTATGGTAGGAGCCACCTCGGTGGCTTTCACCTCGCGGTAGACACGTTCCGGCTTGATACCGCTACCCATGAACACGAGCGGAGTGATGACTGCATTGTTGCGGATAATCTTCAGCTTCTCCTTCGGATTGTCGTTGTTGACAACCCAGCCCGGCTGCAGCTCTATGATCAGGTCGCCCCGTCTGAGGTGATGTGTGCCATGACGAAACTTCGCCGTCCCCTCGTTCCAGTCTCCCGCGCGCAGGGCATTGTCTGTCGTCACATGTTGCACACCGCTGAACTCCATCAAGAACTCTGCCGAGCGATCCTGTATCTCCTGAAGGCTGAGCTTGGCATCTTCAATGGCTTTGCGGTCGAGGTATATCTGGTTGTCGTAATATCCCTTCACCCAACTGCACTGCTGACCATAGATAGCCATGAGGTACATATTGAGCAGGGCAACGCAACGCTTGGGATGAAACTCGCCGCCGTTTATCTGCATCCCGTCGGCATACGCCTCCTCGCCGGTGTAGTAGCCCGAGCCGGTGAATACCACCAAGGTGTTGGCAAGCCCCACCTTCTTGTCGATGGCATCAAGCAGCTGCTCGATGTCTTTATCGAGTTGGTAGTAGGTGTCCTGTATCTCGCGGGTATAGTCCTTGCTCATCGTGCCGCGGTAGTTGCCGGCGTAGTAGGTAATCGCCAGCATATCCGGACAAGTCCGCGTACCGAAAGCCCCGTATTCAAGGAACTGCAGGGCGAGGCGGTTGATTTCCTTATTGATGAAAGGCGTTGTCTTCAGTCGCGGGAAGCAGTCTTTTGTCTTCTCGTCGAAGGTGTACTTAAACGGTATCTCATCCAGCAGATAAGGAAATGCGTCGTATTTGTCGAGAGGGAGCGACGGCGTCCACACCATCTTGTCGAGGCGGGCAGAAAGCGACTCCACGCCGTTGTTGTAGCGGTCCACATACCATGGGATGCCTTTGTAGTATGTCGTCGTTGCCCACTTGCCGTTAAGGTCGTCCATCCAAAAGGCGCCGTTGGCAGCATGTCCCGCAGAGAGAATGGCACTCTCCGCATCAGGCGCAATGGCATACACATCGCTCCGTCCGCCGGAAGCAATCTTCAGCTCGTCACCAATGGTGGAACCTATCAGATTCTTCGGCGAGTAGTTGTCGCGGGTATAGTTGCCAAGATAGTCCTTGTCGTAGAGTATGGATGTCTCCCTGTCATTGTCGAAGTCGTAGACCTTACCACAGGTCACCCCATGGAAGCAAGGATTACTTCCGGTAAAGAGGGTGGCAAAGGCACTTGCCCTGTCAACGTCGGAGAACTCGAAACGGATATGGTTGTACACCAATCCCTCGTTCATAAGCCGCTTGAAGCCGCGCTCGCCGAAGGTGTTGTAGAAATACTCTATGTAGTCGCCCCTCAACTGATCCACGGTGATACATACAACCAGCTTCGGGGTACGTTGCTGCGCCTCCAGGTTGGTAACAACCAGGATTGCGATAAGCGACGTTATTATTTTCCTCATTCTATTCTCCATCTCTTCCGATCATATGCCCACCACCTGTATATTCCGTATCCGGAGCGAAGCCAAAGAGTGGCAACAAGCGGGATAAAGGCTGTATTCAAATGTTGTGGGATGACGCTCCACCCTGCCAATAACAGCGTAAGCGCGGCAAAGTTAGTAAAATGGTAGTAATAAGCCGCCCTCCGGAGCTTTTTTACGGCAAACAGCACAGCTCCCATCAACCCCAACGGATGCAACCACACAAC
>CAVIFD010000328.1:0-2613 GCA_963641545.1 bacterium
CGGTAGAAGTGATTTTCGGTTCGGGTCTGCTGATTGTCGGCTGCATGCTGATGCTTACCGCCGTGCTGCTCGCGTTCTCGTATTATGCAAAGCCTCGGCAGAAAGAAAGCATCTCGATGAAAGACGCTTTCATCATCGGCTTGTCGCAGGCTTGTGCCGTCTTGCCGGGGCTTTCCCGCTCGGGCACAACGATCGCTACCGGTATGCTGCTGGGCAACGACAAGGCTCGTTTGGCACAGTTCTCTTTCCTGATGGTCATACCTCCGATACTTGGCGAAGCTCTGCTGGATGCGTTGAAGATGATAAAGGGAGAGAATGTCGCAGGCGACATACCTATGCTCTCGCTGGTGGTCGGCTTCGTGGCAGCGTTCGTTTCGGGTTGTGTGGCTTGCAGGTGGATGATCAATGTCGTGAAGAAGGGAAAGCTGATATATTTTGCCGTCTACTGTGCGATAGTCGGGCTGGTCACTACCGTATGTACGTTGATGAAGTGATTTCTGCAGGATGGATTTTATAGAAGGTGAAGTCTTATATTTCAACAAGCCGCTAACGTGGACTTCGTTCGATCTGGTGAACAAGTTTCGCTATAAGCTGACGCGGAAGCTGAAGGTAAAGAAGATAAAGGTAGGGCACGCAGGGACGCTCGACCCGTTGGCAACGGGCGTGATGATTGTGTGCACAGGGAAGGCGACGAAGCGTATTGATGAGTTTCAATACAAGACAAAGGAATACGTGGCAACCCTGAAGCTCGGAGAGACGACACCTTCGTTCGATCTGGAAAAAGAGATAGATGCCGTGTATCCGACGGAGCATATCACCCGTGAGATGGTTGAAGAGGTGCTCCGCTCGTTTGTCGGGACGATACAGCAGATACCGCCCGTCTTCTCCGCCTGCAAGGTGGACGGCAAGCGGGCATACGAGCTGGCACGCAAGGGCGAAGAGGTGGAGCTGAAGTCGAAGACACTGGTCATCGACGAGATGGAACTGCTGGAATGTGTCCTCCCTGTCATCAAGATCCGCGTGGTATGCAGCAAGGGAACTTACATACGTGCTTTGGCACGCGACATAGGCGTCGCCCTGCGTTCCGGAGCGCATCTGATCGGGTTGGAACGGACTCGGATAGGAGACATCACACTGGATCAATGCATGCACCCGGAAGAGATCGACGCTTTCCTCGACAAGGCGATAGGCATATGACCGTAAAAGAAAGAATGACAAGAATAAAATAGAGAGAAACATTATGAAGCTGTCGAAATTCAAATTTGATTTGCCACAGGAACAGATTGCTCTTCACCCCACGGAGAACAGGGATGAGTCGCGGATGATGGTTGTGCACCGTGGCACAGGAAAAATCGAGCACCGTGTCTTTAAGGAGATGATTGATTATTTCGAGAAAGGGGATACGTTTGTGTTCAACGACACGAAGGTTTTCCCTGCCCGCCTGTTTGGTTACAAAGAGAAGACCGGAGCACGCATCGAGGTGTTTTTGCTGCGGGAGCTGAACCCCGACCTGCGCCTTTGGGATGTGCTGGTGGACCCTGCACGTAAGATCCGCATCGGCAACAAGCTCTATTTCGGCGACGACGAGTCGTTGGTGGCAGAGGTGATTGACAACACGACTTCACGCGGCCGTACACTGCGTTTTCTCTTCGACGGAAATCACGACGACTTCAAGAAATCGCTTTTTGCACGAGGCGAGACTCCTCTGCCGAAATATATCAACCGTCCCGTGGAGCCTGACGACGAGGTGCGCTATCAGAACATCTACGCGGCAAGAGAAGGAGCCGTCGTTGCTCCGGCAGCCGGTCTGCATTTCAGCCGCGAGCTGATGAAACGCCTGGAGATAAAAGATTGCCGGCTCTCGTTCCTGACGGTTCATTCCGGACTGGGTAACTACCGTGATATAGATGTGGAAGACCTGACGAAACACAAGATGGACTCCGAGCAGATGTTTGTGTATGCCGACGTTGCCGAGGCGGTGAACCGGGGCATAGACGAGGGGCACCGTATCTGTGCCGTCGGGACATCCGTGATGCGTGCGATGGAGACGGCAGTGAGCACCGACGGACATCTGAAAGAGTTCGACGGATGGACAAACAAATTCATCTTCCCGCCCTACGAGTTTCATGTGGCAAACAGCATGATCACCAATTTCCACATGCCGTTGTCTACGCTTCTGATGCTGACGGCGGCGTTTGGCGGATACGACCTTATCATGAAGGCATACAGCGTGGCAGTGAAGGAGAAGTACCGCTTCGGCGCGTATGGCGATGCCATGCTGATTCTTTAAGCGTGCACACACACTATGGCGACAACGTACATAGGCTTGGGCACCAACATAGGCAACAGACGGCAAAATCTGATAACGGCAGCTGCGCTGCTGGCTGAAAGGGCGGGAGACATTCTCGCCCTTTCGGGTTTCTATGAAAGCGCACCTTGGGGCTTCCGCTCTGAGAATATGTTCCTGAACGCAGCTCTCAAAATGGAGACGGACCTCTCGCCCGAGGAGCTTCTGCGTACAACAGAGGCGATTGAAAAAGATATGGGACGTACGAAGAAAAGCGACGGAACATATCACGACCGCATCATCGACATCGACATCCTGCTCTACGA
>CAVIFD010000329.1:0-2609 GCA_963641545.1 bacterium
GCAAGCCCGTGGTGAAGGTCGGCATAAACTTCTGCGTAAAAGATGAGGTAAACACCATAGAATGGAGAACTCTTTGAAGTAAGCACCGGAATAAAACCCACAATGTTATGGCACGGAAACTATACCCCATAGGGATACAGACGTTCGAGAACATCCGCAAGGAGGATAACCTCTATGTCGACAAGACGGGCTACGTCTACCACATGACGCATACCGACGGGAAGTATTTCTTCCTTAGTCGCCCACGCCGCTTCGGCAAGTCGCTCTTGGTGTCCACACTGAAGAGCTATTTCGAGGGCAGGAAAGATCTTTTCGAAGGTCTTGCCATCGAGCAGTTGGAAAAGGATTGGACCGTATATCCGGTGTTGCATTTCAGCCTCGCCGGAGGCAAACACATGGAGAAAGAGCAGCTGGAGAACTATTTGCTCTATATTTTGAGCGACAATGAAAAGCGGTACGGCGTATCCTGCGACTCGCCATCCACCAATGTACGCCTTCTCAATTTGATAAAGACCGTGGCGGAAAAGACCGGACGACAGGTGGTGGTGCTTATCGACGAGTACGACGCACCACTGCTTGACGTGATGCACGAGGAGACGCAGCTGCCCGTGCTCCGCGATGTCATGCGTAACTTCTACAGCCCGCTCAAAGACTGCGAGCCGATGCTTCGCTTTGTATTCCTGACGGGTATCACGAAGTTTTCGCAGCTCAGCATCTTCAGCGAGCTGAACAATATCAAGAACGTGAGCATGGATGAGCCTTACGCTGCCATCTGCGGTATCACCGAAGAGGAAATGACGACGCAGATGAGCGAGGGCATTGACGAGCTGGCAGCCAAACTACAGCTCAGCCGCGAGGCGACCATCGAAGAGCTGAAGAATAACTACGACGGCTATCATTTCTGCTGGCCCTCGCCCGACGTGTTCAATCCCTTCAGCCTGCTCAACTGCTTTGCCGACTGTAAGATGAACTCCTACTGGTTCGGCTCGGGCACACCAACATATCTCATCAACATGATGAGGACGTTCGGGGTGAAGCCTTCGCAGTTGGGGAAGACCAAAGCCAAGGCGGCCTCCTTTGATGCAGCCACGGAGACGATGTCGTCGTTGACACCGTTGCTCTACCAAAGCGGCTACCTGACCATCAAGGATTATGACAGTGAAGTGGACACTTACACGCTTGACATCCCCAATAGGGAGATTTCCGTAGGGCTGTTTGACAGTCTGCTGCCCGGCTATCTGGAACGGAATACAGACGAAGGCAGGGTGGTGATGGGCGATATGTCCGCATTGATCAAGAGAGGCGACATGGACAGTGCCATGCAGTTGCTCGCCGACTTCCTCGAGACCGTGCCTTACTGCGACAATACCCATTACGAAGGTCACTGGCAGCAAACACTCTACATCATGTTTGCCCTGCTCACCGGCTACCGCATACAGGTGGAGCAACGCACAGCAAAGGGCAGGATCGACATCACCCTTGAAACGGCATCCATCATCTACGTCATGGAGCTTAAAATCAACGGAAGCGTGGAAGAAGCCCTTGCACAGATCGAGAAGAGACATTATGCCGATGCCTTCAAGATGAAAGGCAAGCCCGTGGTGAAGGTCGGCATAAACTTCTGCGTAAAAGATGAGGTAAACACCATAGAATGGAGAACTCTTTGAAGTAAGCACCGGAATAAAACCCACAATGTTATGGCACGGAAACTATACCCCATAGGGATACAGACGTTCGAGAACATCCGCAAGGAGGATAACCTCTATGTCGACAAGACGGGCTACGTCTACCACATGACGCATACCGACGGGAAGTATTTCTTCCTTAGTCGCCCACGCCGCTTCGGCAAGTCGCTCTTGGTGTCCACACTGAAGAGCTATTTCGAGGGCAGGAAAGATCTTTTCGAAGGTCTTGCCATCGAGCAGTTGGAAAAGGATTGGACCGTATATCCGGTGTTGCATTTCAGCCTCGCCGGAGGCAAACACATGGAGAAAGAGCAGCTGGAGAACTATTTGCTCTATATTTTGAGCGACAATGAAAAGCGGTACGGCGTATCCTGCGACTCGCCATCCACCAATGTACGCCTTCTCAATTTGATAAAGACCGTGGCGGAAAAGACCGGACGACAGGTGGTGGTGCTTATCGACGAGTACGACGCACCACTGCTTGACGTGATGCACGAGGAGACGCAGCTGCCCGTGCTCCGCGATGTCATGCGTAACTTCTACAGCCCGCTCAAAGACTGCGAGCCGATGCTTCGCTTTGTATTCCTGACGGGTATCACGAAGTTTTCGCAGCTCAGCATCTTCAGCGAGCTGAACAATATCAAGAACGTGAGCATGGATGAGCCTTACGCTGCCATCTGCGGTATCACCGAAGAGGAAATGACGACGCAGATGAGCGAGGGCATTGACGAGCTGGCAGCCAAACTACAGCTCAGCCGCGAGGCGACCATCGAAGAGCTGAAGAATAACTACGACGGCTATCATTTCTGCTGGCCCTCGCCCGACGTGTTCAATCCCTTCAGCCTGCTCAACTGCTTTGCCGACTGTAAGATGAACTCCTACTGGTTCGGCTCGGGCACACCAACATATCTCATCAACATGATG
>CAVIFD010000330.1:0-2606 GCA_963641545.1 bacterium
GTATATGTACTGGTTCGATGTGTGGGGCGCAGGCTTCAAGAACAACCACTTCGTGAGCTTCACACCCACGGCGGCGCAGCCTGAGCCGACGAGCTGGACTTTCGCCGTCCACCGCAACAACGTGCGCACCAACAGCGCGGCGGCGCTCGAGACATCGTTCACGTCGATGGACCAGTTGCCAGAGACGAGCGACTATTTCCGCGATATGACATTCATCGAAGACGAGTGGTCGGAAAACGAGGTATGGGACAGCCAGGACGAGATGCTCCTCTTAAACATCCCCTCGCAGGGCATCGCCATTAACAAAGTGCTGTCTTCATGGCTTACCATGGAAATACCGCCCATGCCGCCGTCGTTCTCCCTCAACAACCACGTGTTCATCCTGCGGCTTAAAGACGGTACCTACGCTGCCCTGCAATTAGCTAACTATCTCTCGCCGAAGGGAACAAAGTGCTATCTCACCATAAACTACAAGTATCCCTACTGACAATTCTCCCCGACAATTCCTCTCCTTATATGCAAAACATGAAGCTATTAGTGCCGACAATATTGTTGGCAAGTCCGATCGCCCTCATTGCGCAAACCCCTGTAGACACTGCCACCGACTCCATATACAGGCATTTCGACCTCGACGAGGTGGTGGTGACAGGCACGCGCACGCCGAAATTCCTTAAAGACGCCCCCATACAGACACGCGTGATAACGTTGAAAGACCTTACGCGTCTCGATGCAACAAACGTACTCGACGCGCTGCAGCAGGAACTGCCTGGGGTGGAATTCTCTTATGCCATGAACCAACAGACGCATCTCAACTTTTCGGGATTCGGCGGACAGGGCGTGCTCTTCCTCGTAGACGGCGAGCGGTTGGCTGGCGAGACGATGGACGACGTGGATTTTTCGCGTCTCTCCATGGACAATGTGGAGCGCATTGAGATAGTTAAAGGTGCAGTCTCCGCCCTCTACGGCAGCAATGCTACGGGCGGCGTGATAAACATCATCACCAAGCACACGCAGCAACCGTGGACACTCAACCTCAACACACGTTTCGCCAAGCACAAGGAGCAACGCTACGGCGCGTCATACGGCATCAACGGCAAGCACTGGAACAATATGCTCACCGCCAACTACAACCGCACCGCCAACTACGACGTTCACAGTGCCACCAACCCTGTCACGCGCATCATCGCCACCATTTACGGTGACAAGACGATGAATTTCAAAGATCAGCTCGTGTGGAAGCCTTCGGCGGACTTCAGTCTTACGGGGCGCGCCGGGTATTTCTTCCGCGAGACGGTGCGTAGCACCGACCAGCCGGAGCGCTACCGCGACTTTTCGGGCGGTGTTAAAATGGACTGGAATGTGAGCCAAAGCGACAAAATCCAGCTCAGCTACGCCTTCGACCAGTATGACAAGTCGGATTACCAACGCATCACGCACCTTGACATACGCGACTACAGCAACGTGCAGAACACCGTGCGGTTGCTCTACAACCATTCTTTCCAGAGCGGCGACGTGTTCACCGCAGGGGCGGATATCATGCACGACTACCTGTATAACACCAACCTTGAAGACGGCACACGCAAACAGGACAGCTTCGATGCCTTCGCCCAGTACGACTGGCGTATCACCGATAAATTGGAGGTTGTTACCGCCATGCGCTACGACTATTTCTCCGACGGCAAATTGTCGCGCCTCACGCCGAAGATTAATGTGTGCTACAAACCCTTGCGAAACCTCTCGCTGAGAGCAGGCTACGGCATGGGGTTCCGCGCGCCATCACTGAAGGAGAAATACTACAATTTCGACATGTCGGGCATATGGATAGTGGAAGGCAACCCAGACCTCAAACCTGAAACGAGCCATAATTTCAATGTTTCGGCTGAATATACCAAGGGGCACTATAACTTCACCCTTTCAGCTTACTACAACAAGGTGAAGAACAAACTCTCCACAGCTGCGCCTTATTTCAAGAGCGTTGCCGACAAACAGCCTTATCTGCCGTATTCCAACCTCGACGACTACAGCGTGAGCGGCGCAGAGGCTGGCATGCAGGCGCGTTGGAGCAATGGGCTATCGGCACGCCTCACCTACGCCTATACCAATGAACAGCTGGCGAAGGACAAGGACGGCAATACCATCAACAATCAGTATATCCCGGCAAGGAAACACGCTGTGAACGCGCGTGTGGACTTCGACAGGCAGATAACAAAAAACTACAGTTTGTCGGTGGGACTTAACGGAAGAGTGCTCTCGGGAGTGAAGAACGCGGAATACAAGAATTACTACAACGTAAGCGAGGGAACGCTTACAGTGAGCTATCCTGCCTACACCATCTGGAAGTTGTCTCTCGTGCAGTGTTTCGGCAAGGCTGCGAGGCTGAACCTGGCTCTCGACAACCTACTCAACTACAAGCCCAAATACTATTACCTAAACAGTCCGCTGACCGACGGTATAAATCTCCAGATTGGCGTGGCTGTTGACATCGACAAGTTATTGTGACTAAAAAATGGTTGTTCTTTACAAGGCTTGGGAATATGCAATGCTTACTTTTGCTCATTGCATGGTTTGCTGTCCATTGCCCCTGAAAGGGGCGCATATTATAGGAT
>CAVIFD010000331.1:0-736 GCA_963641545.1 bacterium
GTGTGGTGGATACGGCAAAGTATCCTTCAGGCTATTGCCGAACAGAGCCGCATCGTAAGGCTTCCGCTCAATCAGGTAGGGTCGATGAACAAGGTGAACAAAGCTCTTAACAAGTTTGAACAGGAGAACGAGAGGCGTGCCAGTCTGGATGAATTGGCTGAGAGGGTTGATTTGCCGGAATATAAAATAGCTGAGGCTCTCAAAACCAACGGCAGGCATGTGTCGATGGATGCTCCGTTCAATGATGGAGAAGACGGAAGCCTTATTGATGTGATGCCGAACGGAGATTCTCCAGATCCGGACAATACGCTTGTACTCGAATCGTTAAGGGATGAGATAAAGCGGGCCTTGCTCACGCTCAATGAGAGGGAGCGTAAAGTCATTGAGGCTTTTTTCGGGATAGACCAGCCAGAGAAAACTTTGGAAGAAATCGGTGCCGAATACGGTCTTACGCGTGAGAGGGTGAGGCAGATAAAGGAGAAGGCAATACGTCGCCTCAGACACAGTACACAGAACAAGATGCTCAAATCTTTTTTGGGGAGCTAAGATTAGAAACGAAAAATAGGATAAGATGAAACTATACAAATCACTGGTTGCAGTGGCGCTTTTCGCCGCAGTGTGTTTCGCCGCCACGGCAACAGCAAAGGAAAAGAAGGTAAAAAGAATGTATCTTTTCGGCGTGGCAACGTCGTTTAATGACTCTGTCGCTTATTTTACCCCCATACAAAGTGTGGAC
>CAVIFD010000331.1:770-2605 GCA_963641545.1 bacterium
GAAGAAATACAATATCATAGTGAAAGATATTGCCGAGGGTGATTTTCAGTACACTCGTGTCTCAACAGCGGAATAGTATGCCGTCACCAATAACCATGTTTTATCGTGTGGCAGACTTGACTTTTGAAGTCTGTTTCGCAGGAGACAATACCAATGGTCCGGAACTTATCCCTTCGTTCTCGCCATTCCTCGTCAGCGGAAGGGGAGAGGACGGGGATTTCCTTTTTCGGCTAATGGTAGACGACACGCTGAAACCCCGCTCCGAGAACCGCGAAAGAGTTGGCAGTTTCGATACAGGTAACGGCGACACCATTGTAGACAGGTTCCCGGACGGAAGTTATCAATACATTATAAAAGACATTTCAGGCAGGAGCTGCTGTTTGTTGCGTGCCAACAAGACATTCACGGATTGTAAGTGTGCTCTTAATGGGAATTTCGATATGCGTCAGTACGGGCTCAATAATGCTTTGATATTGGTTTTCGCCTTTGCTGCATGCTTCAGACAAACATTGCTAATTCATGCCTCGCTTGTCAGGCACAATGGCTACGGCTACGCTTTCACGGCAAAGAGCGGCACTGGAAAAAGTACTCAAGTGAGCAATTGGTTGAAATATATACCGGGATGTGACTTGATGAATGATGATAACCCCGTTCTGAGGATAATAGACGGGGAGGCTTTCATTTACGGCTCTCCATGGAGCGGCAAGACTCCCTGTTACCGCAATGTGAAGGCTCCGTTGGGAGCTTTGACGAAAATAAGCCGCGATATGGAAAACAGGGTAGAATCCATGCCCCCTGTCCATGCCTTCGCAACGTTGCTCGCCGCTTGCTCCTCAATGAAATGGGACAGTGGTATATACAACGCCATTTGCGACACCGTGACACGGGTAGTTGAGGCAACACCTGTTTACACACTGCATTGTCTGCCAAATCGTGAGTCGGCCTTAGTGTGTCATGCCGCCATAGCGAAGAGCGTCTGATATTTTTCAAATATTTTCTTATGAAGAATGACAAGGGGCACATTAAGGAAAAACTTTTTCCCAATGCCCAACTGATACCTGCAATCGTGAAACTGCTTGATGAGGGGCATTCGGTCACTTTGCCGTTGCACGGCTATAGCATGCGCCCCTTTCTGGAAGACGGCAGGGACAAGGCGTTGCTCGTGAAAGCTCGTTTTCCCAAAGTCGGGGCACCGGTTCTGGCCGAGGTGGGGCAGGGGAATTTCGTTCTTCACCGTATTGTAATGATAACTGGTGACGATGTCGTGTTGAGGGGTGACGGCAACTTGAATACTGAGCAGTGTAAGCTTCACGATGTCAAGGGAGAAGCTGTTGGCTTCTACCGCAAGGGTAGCAACACTCTCGATAAGACCTGCGGTCTGAAATGGCGGCTTTATTCCTTTTTCTGGATGGCGTTGTTCCCGGTCCGACGCTATTTGCTGGCTGCTTACAGAATACTTTGTGTAGGTTGACCGTGTTTTTTTCTCCATATTGTTTCCGGCTATTGCTCCGCTTGTTTCACTACAGGTATGCAATGCGAATCTTTTATCGCTCCGATTACGATGATGCTGTGCAGGCTTCCTATGCAGTCAATATTGCCTAACGTGTTGAGCATGAAATCCTGGTAGGCTTCCATGTCTCGCGCATAAACCTTTATCTGAAAGTCGTAGTCGCCTGTGGTGTTGTAACATTCTGTGATTTGGTCGATGTTTTGCACCGTATCCATAAACTGTTGTATCAAATCGTGTGTGTGTTGCTTTAGCCGTATGTTGCAAAGTACAATCACGTGGTTGCCTAACTTTTTGTAGTCCACTACAGCAGAGTATCGTTGTATGT
>CAVIFD010000332.1:0-2596 GCA_963641545.1 bacterium
CTCGGCAGCCGCACGAACAACCTCTACCCGCAGGAATGGAGGATACGCAGCACCCACCTCCCCGAAGAGGCTCAGGACTTGCTTTTCAGATATTCGTAGATTGCCAGCTGCGAGCGGACCTTCACGGGATTGTCGTCGCGCTTGAAGTTGTTGCGCAGCTGTCCGTCGATAAGGCATGCCTTCACGTTGTCGCGCAGCTGTATCTTCAGTATGTCTATCACGCCCTGCTTTATCTCCGGCGAGAGTATCGGGAAGGCTGTCTCGATGCGGCGGCTGAGGTTGCGGCGCATCCAGTCTGCCGAGGTGAGATAGACATCTTCCCTCCCGTCGTTGTAGAAATACCACACGCGTGAATGCTCCAAGAACATATCCACGATACGCGTCACGCGGATGTTCGCGCTGTAGGGGCGGTCGGGGACAAGGCAGCAGATGCCCCGCACGATAAGGTCTATCTCCACCCCGTTCTCACTAGCATGATAGAGCTCGTTTATCATATTCTGGTCGTGAAGACCGTTCATCTTCAAAACAATCCTCCCGCGGCGACCCTCCTTCACGTGCTCGATCTCGCGGCGTATCATGCGCGTAAGCTCGGGGACCATATTGAAGCGTGCCACTAAGAGATGATGGAACGTAGGCTCCGACAGCTTCCCCTCCAGGACGGCAAACACCTTGTTTATGTCCGTGATGATCTCGTCGTTACAGGTAAGCAGAGCCATGTCGGAATAGATGCGGGCAGTCTTCTCGTTGAAGTTGCCGGTGCTGAGATAGGCAAAGTCGTGCCTCGGGTTCCCTTCCGAGGAACTCCGAAGGATGACAGCCACCTTGGCGTGCACCTTCAGCCCGGGGATACTGTATATGATACGTATGCCCGCCTTCTCCATCCTTTCGGCAGTGCTCATGTTGTTCTCCTCGTCGAAGCGCGCCTTCAGCTCAACGAAGACCGTCACCTTCTTGCCGTTCTGCGCGGCACTCACCAGGGTGTTGACCACAGCCGAGTTCTCCGCCACGCGATATTGCGTAATCTTTATCTCCTCCACCTTAGGGTCGAAGGCTGCCTCCATGAGGAAACGTATCAGGTAGTCGAACGACTGATAGGGGAAGTGGAGCATGATGTCGCGCTTCTTCACGGCGCGAAACATGGAGCCTTTCTCGTCAAGATATGGTACGCGCATCGGCGCGGGGACGGTCTGCTCCAGCTCCCTGCCTCGCGGATTGGGCAGCCCTGCAAGGTCCTGAAGGTTGTGATAGCGGCCGCCCACCACAAGGTCGTCGTGCGTAATGCCGAAAGCTCCGCAGACGAAGGCAAGGAAGTCGTCGGGCATTGCCCCGTCGTACATGAAACGGCTGAGCGCACCAATCTTGCGCTTCTTCACCTTCCGGCGGATGCTCTCCACGATGTTGCCTTTCTCGTCGTCGAGGTAGATGTCCGCATCGCGCGAGATCTTGATGCTGTAGCAGCTCTCTATCTCGTAGCCCGGGAACACGCTCGGGAGGTTCGCGCGGATAATATCGTCGATAAACATGATGTAGAACTTACCCTCGTGCTCGGGCAGCTCGATGAAGCGCGGCACCTTGGCATAAGGTATCTTCATCAGTGCATAGTGATAGTCCGGCGCGCCGCCGACAACGTCTTTCTTCTTCCCGTGCTTCTTCACCATGCGTATCACCAGGTACAGACGGCGGTCGCGGATGAAGGTACGGATGTCGCCCGCCTGTATCATCACCGGCGAAAGGAAGGGAAAGACCTCTTCGTTGAAGAAGCTGTGCACAAACGCCTCGTGGAAAGGCTCCGGCTTGCTGCCTTGATAGAGGTAGATGTTCCGGCGGTTCAGCTCCGGCAATATCTTCTCGGAAAAGATGCGGTAGTACTCCCGCTGCTGGCGGTTCACCTCGTCGGTTATCTCAGCCAGCACCCCTTCGGCTTCGGCATCGCTCTCCTCGGAGTAGCTCTTCTTCATGATCACCCCGCGGTGCTCCGCCACGCGAATCTCGTAGAACTCTTCGAGGTTGGAAGAATAGATGGAGAGAAACTTAATCCTTTCGTATATGGGCAGAGTGTCGTCTTCCGCCTCCAACAGTACGCGGTAGTTGAACGAGAGCCAGCTGATGTCGCGCTTGAAATATTCGTACTTATTTTCCATTGGTATCCACAAATTCTTGGTCGGCTAAATGTTGGGGCGTTTCCTTACGCCTGGTAATAGACGGCATTTTCCGACAACGAAGGGCTGCACAACCCTGCGTCGGAGAACAGACCCTGAAAGCTGAGGTCTTCATCTATCTCCGGCCAGTGAATGCCGTATCTGCTCAACACAAAATTCCTGCGCTGCTGGGGAGTGGCACCGGCAAGGCGGCTCCACCGACAGAACGGATAGCTTGCCTTCCAACCGTTTTGGGTCTCTGCCCAAACATTCGCATCATCCACCCATACCCTACTTATTCTATACTGTTCCATTGTCTGTATCATTTTTGTTTGAAAAATTCCTTCCACCGATCGATAATCACCTCTTCGTTCTCTGAAATCAAAGACTCGATCAAGGCTATATCATGTTTCCCGAATCCATGATTATATATCTGCTCTATAGGCGACACATTATAT
>CAVIFD010000333.1:0-2576 GCA_963641545.1 bacterium
CTCACAGGGAGGCGATGGAGGAACGTGTGCGCAAGATCAAGCGTGAGATAGGGATGGAGGAACCCTTGGAAGATTACAAGCCGCAAATCAAAGGTTCTTTCGTTGAGGGCACTTCGCATCTGAAGAAAAGCCTTGACCGTGGCGACAACGCGCGAAGCCGGAAGTACAAAAGCGTGAAACTTATCGTCGGCATTGTTGTCTTAGGCGCGTTACTCTGGTTTCTGTATCTCTCATGAGCGACGTAATCCATTTGTTGCCGGACAGTATTGCCAACCAAATAGCGGCGGGGGAGGTCATACAGCGTCCGGCTTCTGTCGTGAAAGAGCTTGTTGAGAATGCGCTCGACGCAGGGGCAACACATATCAGCGTAAACGTAAAGGATGCCGGCAGAACACTTATCCGGGTGGTGGACGACGGGAAAGGAATGTCGGAAACCGATGCCCGCATGGCTTTCGAAAGGCATGCAACCTCAAAGATATCTTCTGCCGACGACCTTTTCACTCTTCGCACCATGGGCTTCCGTGGCGAAGCGTTGGCTTCCATCGCGGCAGTTGCGCAGGTGGAGCTGCGCACGCGGTTGAAGGGCGCGGAGCTGGGGACAAGGCTTGCCATCTCGGGGGCCGACTTTGTCGGCATAGAGCCCGACGCCTGTGCAGAGGGAAGCATTTTCTCGGTGAAGAATCTTTTCTTCAACGTGCCGGCTCGCCGCAAATTTTTGAAATCAAACAAAACGGAGTTCCAGAATATCATCGTGGAGTTTGAGAGGGTGGCTTTGGTCAATCCGCAGGTGGCGTTTGTTTTGAGCCACGACGATGCCGAATTGTTCAATCTCCCTGCGTCGGGCTTGCGCCAACGTATCGTCAGCGTGTTTGGCAGGAGCATGAACCAAAAGCTGCTTCCCATAAATGTGCAAAGCTCGCTGGTTGCCATCTCCGGCTTTGTGGGCCGCCCCGACTCGGCAAAGAAGCGCGGGGCACAGCAATACTTCTTCGTGAACGGCCGTTTCATGAAGCATTTCTACTTCCATAAGGCGGTGATGCAGGCATACGAGGGGCTGATCCCTTCCGGCGAACAGACGGACTATTTCATCTACTTCACGCTCGACCCCGCGACCATCGACGTGAATATCCATCCGACAAAGACGGAGATAAAGTTTGAAAACGAGCAGTCCGTATGGCAGATTCTCCTTTCTGCCACCCGCGAAGCCCTTGCCAAGTCGAGCGCGATCCCTACCCTCGATTTCGGAGCGGACGACATGATAGACATACCCGTCTACAACCCTGCGGCAGGGGCAGGCAGCAGCCCTGTGGAGGCTCCCTCGGTGAAGGTCGACTCGAGCTACAACCCCTTTGCCTCTTTTGCCCCGCGAAAGCCCCGTTCGCTTGTTGGGAGAACGGATTTCGACTGGTCGAAGCTCTACAAGGGCTTTGAAAGCGACCGCGACGCAGTGCGCAGGGAGCTGGAGATGATGGGCGAGACCACCCTCACAAAAGGGGAGGAGGCTCCGGCACCTGCGAAGCCTGCCTCCTGTGACGAGATTGAGGATCTGCCGTCTGCAATGCCATGCTATCAGTATAAATGCCGCTATATCGTCACTGCGCTCAAGTCCGGCTTGGCACTTATCGACCAGCACAGGGCACATGTGCGCGTCCTTTTCGACCGTTACCTCGACGGCATGACGCATCGGCGCATCGCGTCGCAACAGATGCTTTTCCCCGAGGTCGTAGAGCTTACAGCTGCCGAGGCGGAGGTGCTTACAGCCATTATGGACGATCTTCGCTTCGTAGGCTTCGACCTTTCAGACCTTGGGAACAACACCTACGCCATCAACGGCCTGCCTACAGACCTTGAAAACGTCGATTCGTCGGCGTTGATTCGGGATATCGTGAGCCAAGCCATGGAGACCGGCTGCGAAGTGCACGAGGAGATATGCGAAGCCATTGCCCTCTCGCTGGCAAACGCCTCTGCCATCCGCGCGGGGCAAACCCTCTCGTCGGAAGAGATGGATCATCTTGTCGCGTCGCTGTTCTCCTCCCAAAATCCCAACCTTACCCCCGACGGAAAGACCATCCTTTCCATCTTTACCGACGACGAACTGCTCAAACGGTTCGGATGACCGCGCACGCCGTGCTTCCTCCAATGTCTTCCCGCACTTGATGCGCAATCCCCGTGTCGGGGCATCGCCGCCTGAACTTTGGTATCAAAATTTGTGGGAATAGAGGGATGAACGATAACTTTGCGATCGCTAATAGCGCGTGTTTACACAAAATAAACGACTACAAACATGGAGATCCGTAGAGACAAGTATCTGAATCAACTAATCCACAGCTGTGGAAATGGGTTGATAAAGGTGATAACAGGTATGCGCAGATGCGGCAAGTCATACCTGTTGTTCACCCTTTTCAAAAACTACCTCATAGAACAAGGGGTGAAGGAAGACCACATTATAGGAGTGAACTTGGAGAACCGACTGAATAAAAGTCTGAGAGATCCTGATGCCTTGCTACAATACATTAGCAACTATTGCTGTCCGCTAAAACCCAAAAGGGCATAAATATTCCGTCCGAAGCCCTTTA